>DASUNL010000019.1:0-11333 GCA_036277175.1 Pyrinomonadaceae bacterium
CACGACCTCGGCCAACTATCCCGTGACGACCGGCGTCTTTCAGCCCGTCTATCAGGCGTCGAACAACGGACGCAACACGGGCTTTCTGACGAAGATGGCGGGCGACGGCACGGCCCTCATCTTCTCGACCTTCTTCGGCGCGAACGAGGGCACGCCCGGCGAGGCCATCGCCGTCGACTCCTACGGCAACGCGGTCGTCACGGGGCGCGGCAACTCTGGCTACCACGTCACGCCCGACGCCATCCAGCCCGTGCCCGTGCAGTCGAGTCAGGAGGCGTTCGTCACGCAGTTCAACTCAACCGGCACGGCGCTCGTCTATTCGAGCTTCATCGGCGGGCGCAACTCCGACGCGGGCGCGTCCGTCGCCGTCGATGCGCAGAACAACGTCTACGTCGCCGGCACGACCGGCTCGCCCGACTTCCCCATCGTCAACGCGGCGCAGCCCGTCTACCGCGCCTTCAACGACGCCTTCATCTTTAAGATGTCGGGCTTCAACGCGCCCGAGCCGACGCCGACTCCGACGCCCGAACCCACTCCGACTCCGGAGCCGACGCCCGAACCAACACCTGAGCCGACCCCCGAGCCGACTCCTACTCCAACGCCGAATCCAACGCCGACACCGACACCCGAGCCGACTCCGATTCCTACGCCTGAACCTACACCTATTCCGACGCCTGAACCGACGCCGACTCCCACACCCGAGCCGACGCCTGAGCCGACGCCCGTCCCCGTCGTCAACGGCAAGATCGTCTACGCGGCGACCGCCAACGGCGTCGCCTCCGACATCTTCACGATGAACCCGGACGGCTCTTTACAGACGCGCCTGACGACGAACACGGCCGCAGACTTCTCGCCCGCCGTCTCGCCCGACGGCACGAAGATAGTCTTCGTCAGCCAGCGCGACGGCAACTCGGAAATCTACTCTATCAACGCGGACGGCACAGGCGAGACGCGACTCACCAACGACGCGGCGCAGGACACGATGCCCGCGTGGTCGCACGACGGCTCGCGGATAGTCTTCGTCTCTCGCCGGGAGACGGGGCAGGACAACCTCTTCGTGATGAACGCGGACGGCTCAAGCCCGACGCGCCTCACCTTCACGGGCCTCAGCCAGTCGCCCGTCTTCTCGCCCGACGGCACGCGCATCGCCTTTACGAGCTTCCGCCTCGGAGTCAACAGTTGGGAAGTCTTCGTGATGAACGCCGACGGCTCGAACCAAGTCAACATCACGACGAACGCGGTCGCCGACTGGACGCCCGAGTGGTCGCCCGACGGCGCGCGCCTGCTCTTCGTCCGCTCGGTCGGAGACCCGATGGCCCCGAACTACGAAATCTTCGTCATCAACCCGGACGGCACGGGCGAGCAGCGAGTCACCGACGGCAACGCGCGCGAGGACTCGAACCCCGCGTGGTCGCCCGACGGCCAGAAGCTCGCCTTCAGCAGCACGCGCGACAACTTCCTCACCTACGACGTCTTCACGATGAACCTCGACGGGACGGGCCTCACGAACCTGACCTTCAACAACCTGCACAGCGACTCCGACCCCTCTTGGGCGCGCGCGCAGTTCGTCCAGCCGACCCCGACGCCGACACCCGAATCAACTCCGACGCCGACGCCCGAGCCGACGCCCAACCCTTCGCCGACGCCTCCGCCCGCGCCGTTCAACGACAACTTCGTGAACGCCGTGAGCCTGACCGGCGCGTCGGGCAGCGCGTTGGGGACGAACTACGGCGCGACGAAGGAGACGGGCGAGCCGAATCACGCGGGCGACACGGGCGGACGCTCCGTCTGGTATCGGTGGACAGCGCCTTCGGACGGCCTCGTCGAATTTAAGACCGACGGCAGCCTCATCGACACGACGCTCGGCGTCTACACGGGCGCGAGTGTCGGCGCGCTCACGCACGTCGCTTCAAACGACGACGTGAGTGTCACGGACACTTCGAGCCGCGTCGTCTTTCCGGCGACGGCGGGAACGACCTATTCGTTCGCCATCGACGGCTATCAGGGCGACTGGTGGAACGACCCGGCGAGCTTGCGTCTCTCTTGGACGCTCGGCGTCGCCGCGCCGACCCCGACGCCGACTCCTTCGTCCGAAGGCCGCATCGCGTTCGCGCGCGAGGGCGACGGCGACTCGGAAATCTACGTGATGAACGGCGACGGGTCGGGGCAGACCAACCTCACGCAGACGCCCGCGCTCTACGAAGACCGCCCGCGCTGGTCGCCCGACGGGACGCGCATCGCCTTCGTCACACAGGACGCGGCCGGGGGCTTCTCAGTCTCCTTGATGGACGCCGACGGCTCGAACCGCCGCGTCGTCGCGGGCGGCGCGGGCGCGAACGCCTACGACCCCAACTGGTCGCCCGACGGCGCGCGACTCACCTTCGCTCAGACCGACCCCGTGACGGGCGACCCCGACGTCTACGTCATCGGCGCGGACGGGACGGGCCTCGCGCGCCTGACCGACGGGACGACCGAGGACATACGGCCCTCGTTCTCGCCCGACGGGACGATGATCGCGTTCGAGGCCATCGGCCAGCCCGACTTCATACGCCGCGTCAACGTGATGAACGCCGACGGCTCGAACCGTCACACAATCGCGCCGGGCGAGTTCGGCGACCTCGACGCGAAGTGGGTTCCGGGCACGAACCGCATCGGCTTCCTGCGCCACTTGCAACCCGACGGGTGGGCCGTGCATACGGCCAACGCCGACGGGACTGGCCTCGTGCGCGTGACGAACGAGCCGGGCGAGTTCGTCAACGACTACAACTGGTCGGACGACGGCGCGCGCCTCGTCGTCGCGAGCTTCATCAACGACCCGGCCGGCTTCCACTTCTTCGTGATGAACGCGGACGGCTCAAGCCGCACGCGCGTCAACTCGGAGAGCTTCCAAGGCGACGAGCCGCAGTTCACGCCCGACGGCGCAGGTCTTACCGTCCGCGCCGAGCCGAAGGGCGGCTACGACATCGTCTCTGTCGCCATCGGGGGCGGCGCGCTGCGCAATCTCTCGTCGCACCCGTTCAACGACATGGGCCACCGCTGGCGTCCGCGTCAATTGAACACCCCGGCCGGGGCGAACGTCTCGGTCGAGCAGAACGGCGTCGCGGTCAACTTCTCGAACGTCGCGCGAGCCGGTCAGACGACCGTCACGCCGATTGACCCGAACTCGCTACAGGGCTTGCCCGGCGAGTACATCATCAACGCCAACAGCCTCGCGTTCGAGATTACGACGACGGCCCAGTACAACGGGCCGATCACCATCGGGTTCAACGTGCCCGGCGTCACGAACCCCATCACGTTTAGCACGCTCCGCGTGCTGCACGGCGAGCCGCCGCCCGTCCCCAACTTCGTCGACCGGACGATTCTCGCGCCCGACTCGCCCGCGCCCGACTTCGCCGCGCGCAAGGTCTACGCGCGCGTCACGTCCTTGAGCCCGTTCGTCATCGCGGAGTTGAGGGAACAGGTCGCGCCCGCGACCAGCGTGTCGCTCTCCGCGCAGGCGAACGCCGCCGGGTGGCACAACGCCGACGTGGGCATTACGCTCGCGGCCGCCGACAACGACGGCGGCTCGGGCGTCGAGTCAATCACCTACTCGACCTCGGGCGCGCAAGTCACGCCGGAGACGACCGCGACGGGCGCGAGCGCGTCTGTCAACGTCAACACGGAGGGCACGACCGTCGTCACGTATCGCGCGCGCGACGCGGCCGGAAACGTCGAGACGGCAAAGACGCTCACCGTCCGTCTCGACAAGACCGCCCCCGCAATCGACGTCGCCTCACCCACGGAGACCGTCTACACGACGGGCCAAGTGGTCGCGCCCGACTTCGACTGCACGGACGCCGTGTCGGGCGTGGACACTTGCACGGCCGCGCCCGCGGACGGCTCGCCGCTCGACACCAACGCGGTCGGCGCGAAGACCTTCACGGTCAACGCGACGGACGCGGCCGGTAACACGTCGGCGAAGACGGTCAACTACGCGGTCGGCTACGGCGTCGTCGCGCTCCACGACCAGACGAAGGTGCACAAGAGCGGCAGCACCGTGCAACTCGAACTGCAACTCGTCTCGGCGTCGGGCGCGAACCTCTCGTCGCCGGGCGTCTTGGTCGCGGCCACGAGCGTCGTGCGCGTCTCGTCCGACGCTTCGGGTGCGGTCGAGGAGTACAACGACGACGACCCGGACGCGAACTTCAGCTATCAGGCGGGCGCGTACCGCTTCAAGCTGAAGACGACCGGCTACCCGCCCGGCACTTACCGCGTCATCTTCCGCGCGGGCGCAGACCCGACCCTCCACACGGTCGAGTTCCGCGTCAAGCAGTAAGCCGGGGCGCGGAGAGCAAGCGTCTCATTCACTCACACTCAAACCGGAGGGCCGCGACTTTTACGGGTCGCGGCCCTTCCGCTTTCGGGTCGCGGCCATTCCGTTCATACAGCGCGTCTCTCACGCGCGCGCCTCGCGCTGGAAAGGCGCGGCGGGTGTTATGATGAGCGCACGAGATGACTGCGGATAAGAAGGACACGAAGCGGCTCGTTGAGTTGACGGTCGGCGACGCGAAGCGCGCGCTCATCTACGCGGCGGCCGTCTTGGCGGCGGCCGCGCTCTTCGTCGTGCTCGTCGGACAGGTGCTGGTCGCGCTGCTGCTGGGCGTGGTGGCGGGCGTCTACCTGCTGCCCGTGCAGGAGTGGCTGGAGCAGCGCCTGCGCCGCCGCGCGGGGAGCGCGCTCATCACGATGGCGCTCATCATCGTCCCGCTCGCCGCGCTCTTCGGCTACGGCTGGTACGAGCTCTACGGCTACTCCGAGGTCGTCTTCGAGCGCAAGGACGAGATTGCCGACTCGATTAGTCGCTCGCTCTCGAAGTACCTGCCAGTCCGCTACGAGGACGCGCGCGCGAGCCTTCAGGCCGCGTTCACGGCGGCCGTCGTCGGCGCGGCCAAGGCGTTCGAGGAGTTGCAGGAGAAGTCCGCGCTCATCTTCACGGCCGCGACGCTCTTCTTCTTCACCGTCTACTACGTGCTGACGCGACGGCTCTCGCTCGCGCACTACATCAAGCTGCGCGTGCCGGGCGACTTCCTCCCGCTCTACGAAAAACTGACGGAGAACGTCGGCGGCGCTCTGCGCGGCGCGGTGTGGGCGGTCTTGATTGACCAGACTTTGAAGGCCGTCATCATCTTCGTCTGCAACCTCGCGTTCGGCGTGCCGCTGGCGGTGGCGCTGGCTTTGGCGGCCTTCATCACGGGCTTCTTCCCTCTGCTCGGCGTGTGGGTCGTCTACATCCCGGTGAGCATCTACCTGCTCGTCTTCCGCGACGCGCCGACGGCCGCCGCCATTTACTTCTCAATCGGGACGGCCGTCACCATCACGTCGTCGCTTTTCCTGCGGCCCGCGCTCGCCGCGAGTCAGACGCGCTCGTTCAACTTCTACTGGATGCTCGTCGCGCTCATCAGCGGCGTCTTCACCTTCGGCATCCCCGGCATCGTCCTCGGCCCGGCCATCCTCGGCTTCGCCAAGGCCGTGATGGACACGCTCGTCGGCGAGGTGCGCTACGAAACCTCTCTGCTCAAGGAGGAGAAGGAGCAGGAGGCGCAGAGGCAGGAGGACGAGGAGGCGGAGGTTGCGGACGAGGAGGCCGAGGTTTCGGAGGCGACGAAGTGATGAGTCAGCATCTCTTTCAACTGAGCGAAGAGGTCGCATCGGCGCTCGACGCCGGGCGCGCGGTCGTCGCGCTCGAATCGACGGTCATCGCGCACGGGCTGCCGCGCCCGCTCAACATGGAGACTGCGCGACGGCTCGAACGGGCCGTGCGCGGCGCGGGCGCTATCCCTGCGACGGTCGCCATCCTCGGCGGGCGCGTGCGCGTCGGTTTAAGCGAAGCGGAGTTGGAGCGCGTCGGGCGCGGCGAGGGCGTGCGCAAAGTCAGCCGTCGCGACTTGGCGGCCGTCGTAGCGGATGGTTTAGACGGCGCGACGACCGTGGCGACGACGGCTTGGGTCGCGGCGCGCGCGGGACTAAATGTTTTCGCGACGGGCGGCATCGGCGGCGTCCATCGCGGCAACACTTCGGACGTGTCGGCCGACCTGCCCGAGCTTGCGCGCACGTCAATCGTCGTCGTCTGCTCGGGCGCGAAGATCGTCCTCGACCTCGGGGCCACGCGCGAGTGGCTTGAGACCTACGGCGTGACGGTCGTCGGCTACGGCTGCGACGAGATGCCCGCCTTCTACACGCGCCGCAGCGGCCTGCCCGTCGACGCGCGCGCCGACACGCCTTCGGAGGTCGCGCGTCTCTTCGAGGCGCGGCGCGCGCTCGACTTGGAGGGCGCGCTCCTCGTCACCGTCCCAGTGCCGGAAGACGATGAGACGGACGCGGCGCTCGTCGAAGAGGTTTTGAGCGAGGCGCTTCACGAGGCCGGGCGTCGCAATGTTGCGGGGCGCGAGTTGACGCCGTTTCTGCTGGCGCGCATGGGCGAGCGCACCGGAGGCGCGACGCTCAAGTCAAACGTCGCGCTGCTTGAGAACAACGCGCGCGTCGCCGCAGAGATTGCGGTCGCGGTCGCGGCGCGCTCCTGAAAATTAGACCCGCGTCCGAAAAACGCGAACATCCGCGCGCGTTTCGTCGTTCTTGTTTGCGGACGGCGGCAACAAGATGACAAAACGAGTTCGGAGAGACTTTCGCCAGAGGATTCGGCGCGCGCGCGAGCGCATCGCGGGCCAGCGCCCCACACGCTCAGCAAAAGGCGGATACCCCAGATGAAGAAGAGAATTTTTCTCGCGCTGCTGCTCGTCGCGGCGGCTTGGCTGGCCGGGCGTTACGTGACCGGCCGCGGCGGCGACTCGGGCGGCGAAGAGGCGACCGGACTCGGCGAGATTCACGAGATGTTCGAGCTACAGGCGGGCGCGCAGGTCGAAGTGCGCGGCATCAACGGCCCTGTGACGGTCGAAACTTCGGAGACGACGACCGCCGAGGTTCACGTCACGCGCACGGCGCGCGACCCCGGCGACTCGGTCGAGCAGAAGATTCTCATCGACCACACTCCCCGGAGCCTCGTCGTGCGCGGCGAGAATGGCGGGCGTGGCGGCTGGTGGCGCAAGCTCTTCGGAGGCGGCGGACGCCACGCCGAGACGCGCGTGACGTTGAAGCTCCCGCGCCGCGTCGAGTTCGAGGCGCGCGGCATCAACGGCGCGGTGACGGTCGGCGAGACCGAAGGCTTCCTCTCTGTGAGCGGCGTCAACGGGCGCGTCGAGGCGAAGCAGGCCGAGGGGCAGGCGCGCGTCACGGGCACGAACGGCGGCGTCCAACTCACCTTCGCGCGTGTCGGACAGAAGGGCGTCCAACTCTCTGGCGTCAACGGCAAAGTGGAGTTCCGGCTCGGCGCGGAGGCGGCCGCCGACGTTGACGTCCACGGCATCAACGGCCGCGTGTCGGTGACGATTGCGGGCGCGACCGTCGAGCGCGAGCAGCACGGCCAGCGCGTCCGCGCGAAGATAGGCGCGGGCGGCCCGCGTGTCGAAGTCACCGGCGTCAACGGCAGTGTCAACTTCGACCCCGCGAACTGAAACCCTTGGGAGGCGAATTTAACCGAGCGACCCGATAAGTTTGAGTCCAAGTCAGAAAGCCCGCGTCACCGTGAAGTGACGCGGGCTTTCTGTTTTTTACTTACGTGTGAACGGATGGATTCATTTGAGATTTGAGATTTGAAATCTCAAATCTCGAATGCCATCGCTTTACTGTTCGCGCTGCGCGCGGCCCGACTGGATGAGGCGCTGGCGCGCGGTGTTGCCGGGGACGGCGATGTGCGTCGCCGGGTCGAACTCCTTGCCGACCGAAGGCGAGCCTTGCGGCACCCAGATTTCGACGCGCGTCGAGCTGTAGCCGCTCGGCAGGTAGCGAACCCAGTAGCCGTCCGGGTGCATCGACCAGCGGCCCGAGGGCACGTCGCGGCTGCCGGGGCCGAGCGGCGCGTTGCCGGAGAGGATGGCGACGCGCTCCATCTCCGCAAACGAAGCGCCCGGCGTCGTGAGCATCTGCCGCAACTGTGCCTCGGCCTGCGCAATCTGTCGCAGCGGCTCGGGCACGCCGCCGAGCGCGTCGGTCAGGGCGTTGCCCTGAAGCACGTCGAGCGCGCTTCGGTTCAGGGAGGCGAGCTGGCGCGGCGTCAGAAGCTGCGAGGCGACGGCCTTGAGGTCGCCCTGCAAGTCCTCGAACTTGGCGCGCGCGATGATGGCCCAGAGCAGTTGTTGAATCTGCTGCTGCGGGATTTCAGGACGGTTGACGGAGTTGCGCACGATGGTCATCACGGCGTCCTCGGCCGGGCCTTTCGGCGGCGCGTAGAGGTAGCCGTCGCCGCCGCCCGGCCCGTGCGTCCCGGCCTTGAGGCAGTAGCTCTGCGTCTGCATCGCGTAGAAGCCGGGCTGGAGGACGAAGCCGCCGTTGGGCGTGCGCTGCAAAGTCATCAGAGAGCGATTGGCCTCGCGCGGCGCGAAGCCGTCACGGGAGGCGTCGCCCCACTTCGCGTCTTCGAGGCTCGTCGTAATCGGCGGCTTGCCTTCGAGTAGTTTGGTGGCGGGGTTCTTCTTCTTGAGCTTGTCGCCGAGGCCGCCCAAGCCGCCGAGCTGCGCCGACGCCTCGTGGCAGAGGCCGCCGAGGAGGAACGCCGCGACGACGGCCGCGACGCGCGTTGCGTGTAGAAACTTCATTGGTAAAACTCCTGCTTGTAGTTTGAAATGATTGGTGCGCGGGGTTTGACCGGCGCGGGCGTTTAGATGCGCCCGCGCGGCGAAAAGGGGGGAGAGACTTTCATTTAAAACCCGCCCTCGTCGGCCGAAGGGCCGTAAATGGAGGGGACGGGGATGTCGTTGAGCCGCAGGTAGACGCCGAGCTGCGCGCGGTGATGAATCATGTGGTTCATCACGAAGCTGCGCAGGACGGCGACGCGCGGCATCGAGAGCACCGTGCGGCCGCCGTGGAGCAGAGTCCAAGTGCCCATCATCTGCTCGTTCGACGCCTCGCTGATGGCCGCGCGCGCGGCCGCGAGGTTGCGGTCGAAGGTGGCGAGCAAATCCTCGCGCGAGGTGGCGGGCGTGGCGCGCAACGGCGGCTGGCCCGGCGGCGCGATGTCTAGCTCTTCGCCGTTGAAGGTGTGGTTGACCCACGTCGGGATGTTGGCGAGGTGCGTGGCGAGGTCGCCCAGCGGCGTCGACTTCTCGTGCGGACGCCAGTCGAACCGCCCGTCGGGCACGCGCTCCAGAGTCCGTCGCGTGCCGTCCATCTCGTGGTCGAACTCGGGCAGCAACGTGTCGCTCAGCTTCATCGCAAAACTCCCTTTACGCGAGAGCGCCGGCGAACTGCAAACGCTCGTTGCGGAAGAAGGCGACGACCTTGCCCATCTGGAAGGCCGGCTCTTCGCAGTGGCCCTCGAACAGGAAGTTGGCCTCCTCGCGCGTCTCGACGAAGCGCACACCGGCCTCCGTGAAAGTCTCTTCGAGGTGCTGTTTGTAATGCGGGTGGACGCCGTCCGAGTTGATGAAGACGCGCAGGTTCTCGCCGCCCAACTCCCTGATTCGCTCCTGTAGCTCAGCCCTGTATTTCTCGCCCATCGTTTTCTCCTCTCGCATGCGCGGTCGTCAGTAAGAACGTCGCGTTGCATTCTACCTAAAGAGCCGCCGATACACTAAGGCCGGAAGGGGATGACGTAGAGCATCACGGCGAGGTAGTGGCAGACGCTCCCGCAGAGGACGAAGACGTGCCAGATGGCGTGGTTGTGCGGGACACGTTTGCAGGCGAAGAAGAAGACGCCCGCCGTGTAGGCCAACCCGCCCGCCGCTATCCAAACAAGCGCGCCCACGGGCACAATCTCGAAGATGGGCTTGACGGCGATGACGGCCAGCCAGCCCATCATCACGTAAGACGCGACGGCCACGACGCGGTAGCGTTCGCCGAACAGGAGTCGGCACGTGATGCCGACGGCGGCGAACGTCCAGACCAGCCCGAAGAGCGTCCAGCCCCACGCGCCGCGCAGCGTGACGAGCGTAAAGGGCGTGTACGTGCCCGCGATGAGAAGATAGATGCAGCAGTGGTCGAAGAGGCGGAAGATGTCTTTCGCGCGTGGCGTGCGCGCGCCGTGGTAGAGGGTCGAGGAGAGGTAGAGTGCGACGAGCGACGCGCCGTAGACGACGCACGACGCGAGGTGGAGCGCGCCGCCGCGCGTCGCCGCGAGCGTGACGAGCACGACGAGGCCGACGAGACTGAGGACGAGTCCGACGCCGTGCGTCGCGCAGTTGGCCATCTCCTCGACCGACAGCCTCTCCGTCTTCACTTCACACGCTTCCAAACGCGCGCCCTCCTCCTCGATAAGAGTCCCGCTGTGCGAGCATGAATAACACGGATGCGCCCCGGCGGTGAAGCCCTAGAGGCGGAGCGCGACGCGGAAGCCGATGAAGTCGCGGCGGGCCGAGGGCGGCATCGCCGCGCGGACGGCCGAGCGCGCGCCGTGCGGCCCGTCGAGCCAAGAGCCTCCGCGCAGGACGCGCGCCGCGTCCGCGTCGTCCGAGCGCGCCGCCGACTCGTCCGCGCCGTCGCCCGGATAGTCGCCGACGAACGAGTCCTCGCACCACTCCTGCACGTTCCCCGTCATGTCGCGCAAGCCCCAAGTGTTCGGGCGAAAGCTCCCGGCGGCGGCGAGCAGCGCCGCGCCGTCGTCGAACCGAAACCACATGTTCCAATTCGCGAAGCGACGTTTGGCCGACGAGTCGGCGACGTTGCCGCGCCCCGCGCCCGCGTCTTCCGCGTCGCCCCAAGGGAAGCGCGCGTTGCTCCCGGCGCGGTGCGCGTACTCCCACTGCGCTTCGGTCGGAAGACTCAAACCGTAGTGCCCGGCGAAGCGCCGCGCGTCGTTCCAACTCACATGAACGGTCGGGTGCGCGTCGCTGCGTCGATAGTCGCGGAAGCTAGGGAAGGGCTCGCGCCAACTCGCCCGCGCGTTCCACTCGCGGTCGCCGCCCGCGACGGCCGCGAATGCGCCGCGCGTGTGTCCGCCGTCGGGCGTGCCGCGCTCGGCGTCGGTGCGGTATTGGGTCGCGCGCACGAAGCGTCGGAACTCGGCGACCGTCACCTTCGTCTCGCCGAGATAGAAGGGCCTGCGCACGACGCGGGCGTGGCGGCGCTCTTCGGGGCGTCGCCCCTCCTCCCCTTCCGGCGAGCCCATCATGAACTCGCCCGCCCGGACGAGCGCGAGCGTGATGCCCGACGATTTGTGCAAGACGCGCGAAGGCAGGCCCGTCGCCGCGTCCGTCTTAGAGCCGCGCGCGCGCGCGACGCCCGGCGGCAGCGTCGCGGACTTTTGC
>DASUNL010000020.1:0-4846 GCA_036277175.1 Pyrinomonadaceae bacterium
GATGTTCAGGGTTCGAAATCGAACGTTGACCCGGAAGCTGATCCGCTTTCTGCCCATGCTCGCGCCCGCCCTGCCCGTTGCCTTGGCCCGTAATCGTGCCGTAGCCGCGACCCGGCGCGCCGATTTTGCCGGTGGCGAGGACGAGGTTGATGTAGGAGAGGACGTTCGAGACGCCGTTGGTGTGGTGCTCGATGCCGCGCGCGTGCATGACCATGCCGGTCTTGGCGCGGCCGTAGACGAGCGCGGCCTGCACAATCTTTTCGGCCGGTACGCCCGAAATCTCCGACGCGACCTGCGGCGTGTAACGAAGCGCAAGCTCGCGCGTCTCGTCCCAACCGTTCGTGAGCGCGACGTCTGTTCCGGGGCGCAGTTGCAGGTGGATGTCGCCTTGGCGCGCGGTCGGCGTCTCGCGCGGATCGACGACAATCCAGACGCCGCCGTTGTCGCGCTGCTGCCAGAGAAATTTATTGAGGACGGGGAAGGTCTCGGCGCAGTTCGCGCCCGCGAGGATGAGGACTTCGGCGAGCGGGATGTCATCCCAAGGGTTGGCGGCGCGGTCGATGCCGAACGCCTTGTTGTTGCCGGCGGCGGCCGAGACCATGCAGAGGCGGCCGTTGTAATCGACGTAGCGCGTCCCCAACCCCGCGCGCGCGAACTTGCCCATCAGGTAAGTCTTCTCGGTCGTCAGAGACGAACCCGAATAGACGCCGATGGAGTCGCGGCCGTGCGCGGCTTGAAGCTCCTTGAACTTCGAGACGACGAGCGACAACGCCTCGTCCCAAGACGCGCGCTCGAACACGCCGTTGCGCTTGATGAGCGGATACAACAACCTGTCGGGGTGATGCACTTGCAGGTACGCGGTGACGCCCTTCGGGCAGAGACGACCCTCGTTGACGGGGAAGTCGTAGCGCGGCTCGAAGCCGACGACGTGGTCGTCCTCGACGAGCAGGTTCATGCCGCACTGCACAGCGCAGTAAGGACAGTGCGTCGGCACGACGCGGTCAATCACGCGGTCTGCGCGCCAGCCGCCATGCGGCTCGTCGTGCAGGTGCGGCCCGAACTGCTCGACCATCTTTTCCAAGTTGCCGATTTTGCCCATTAGCTTTCGTGTCCGTCCTCGGCGCGCGAGCCGTGAAAGACTTTTGCGTCGCGCCGGGGGAGAGCGGCGTAGGAGAGGCCGCGCATGATGCGCTTGCAGCGCGGGCAGAAGTCTTGCAGCGTCCGCCCGTCAGGCATCGAGTAGTCGAAGCCGAGGCGTCCGACGACCTCCTTCAAATCGTCGAGCCACATCTGCCCGACGAACTCCACGCCGCAGCGCGGGCAGCGCGCCTGCGGCGCGTCGCGCTCGCGACGCTGGTAAAGCTCGACGCCGACGGACGCGGGCCGCTGCACGACGTGGAAGAACTTTCCGAACGGCAGATAGAAGAGCGTCATGATGACGAGCGCCTGATGCGTGAGCGCGATGAAGTAGTACATGTAGCCGCCGAGCCACAAGCTCGAAGCCGTCAGCATCAGCCCCGTCACCGAGACCGCGATGAGCAGCATGTGAGGGACGAAATCGAGCATGAACTGTTGGAGCGCAATCGCCCCACGGTCGTTCAGACGCCGCCGGATGGCGATGGCGCATCCGGCGATGACCATCACGGCCGTGAAGTCGAGCGCGTGAAACGTCACCCACGCGATGAGGCTTCGGCCCTGCATCAGGTTCGGGACGGGGAAGCCGAAGAGGTAGGCGCGGTAGCCCTCGTCGCCTTCGAGCTTGAAGTGAACCCAGCCGAAGACGAGCGGGAAGGTGATGAGCGCAGAGAGGATGCAGCCCCACATGATGAGCGCGTGCATCAGCCAGCGCGTAAACCCGCGCCGCGCGATGAAGCGCTGCGCGACGATGTTGCGCCCGACCGTCGCGGCCGCGCTCCCGGCGTTCTTCGCCAGCCGCTTGCGTTCGCGGAAGAGCTGCCAGCCGCGCCGCCAGTAGACGCGCGTCGCGGGGCGTCGGAGCCAGACGGCGTAGCGGTAGACGAGCGCGCCGAAGGCGACGACCGACGCCACGGTGTAGCCGAAGAGCGCCGGGTCGTAGTGTTCGAGGTTGCGCGAGCCGACGACGACGAGGACGGTCAGCGCGGCCGACGCGGCGAGTCCGAGCAGGACGGGGCGGCGGTTCGTTGTCTCTGCCGAAGACATTGCGAGTGACACCCTCCGGGGTTCGGTTTTGACTCAAATGCTCGACTGCGCAACGTGGGTGGTTGCGGCCTCGGATAGAGCTATCCGCGCACGGAGGCCCGGCAGACAAACGCCGGGACAGCGCGCTTCACAAAAACGGAGCAGGGTAGGGTGCGCGCATTATAAACCAAAGCGCCCCGCCCCGAAACCCCGTCTTCAGAAATGAATCGGGAGGGTGTGACATAAGTCATCTCGCCGAGCGGCCCGCCTTTGCGAAGATGTGCCCTCGCCCGCAGGGTAGGGAAATCCTTTGGGCGAGACGGGCCGCGCGCGCAACACCTCGCTGCGCGCGCGGCCCTCGATAAATTAAGAAGTCACGCGGGCGTGTGTTTAATGTGAAGAGGTGCGAAAGAGATGGGTAACGTTATGAGTGCGACACGTCCGGGCGGTGGTCTGAAGACCGAGAAGATGCCGGGCCACTGGGTTCTGGCACGCCTCGGCAAGCGCGTGCTGCGGCCCGGCGGACGTTACGCCATCCACGAGATGTGTCTCGCGGACGGCGTCGGCGGCGAAGTCCGCAGGGCGTTGGAGCGCGCTCTCACGGGCGTCGTCCATCACGGCGTCAAGCCGCTCACGGTTTCGGAGTGGCGGCGGCTCGTCGAAAGCGAGGGCTTCGAGGTGCAGGCGACGGAGACGGCCCCGATGGCTCTACTCGAACCGGCGCGCGTCGTCGGCGACGAAGGATTTTTCAGGGCGCTGCGCTTCGCCTTCAACGTGCTGCGCGACGCGGAAGCGCGGCGGAGGGTCTTCGAGATGCGCAGAGTCTTCCGCCGCCAGCGCGAGCATATCGCGGCCGTCGCGATTACGTCGGCGCGCGCGTGAGCTTGGGCCGGGAGGCTTCGATGAAGATTCGCGCGCGAGGGGCGCGGCTTAGAGAGAAGTTTAGCGCAAAGCTTAGCGCGTCGCCCCTTCGGAGAAGCGCGGCGGAAGGTCCTCTATCTCGCGCCGCATTCCGGCGCGCATCGCTTCGAGCTCACTTCCGTCGAGCAGCGCCTCGGGCCACGGATAGACCTTCCGCTCCTCCGTTCGATTGTGCTCGACGAGCCGCGCGGCGACGGCCGACGCGCGACCCTTGATTTGCATGAGACGTTCGCGCTCCGTCGGGACGTCCTGCGCAGCCAACTCGCGCGCGGCGTTGACGGCCGCGGCCAGCTCGCGCATGAAGAAGTCGTGGTCTTCGCGCAGACGCTCGACGGCCGCGCGCACTTCATCCGCCGACGGCGCGTCGTTCGTCCGTACAAGTCCTCTCTTCGCGGATGCCGCGAGCAGAGCGGGGAAGAGGTGCAGGTGCTCGGCCCTGATGTGGACGGCGAGCCGCGCCCAAAGATAGTCGAGCCGCTCGAACACTACGCGCGCGTCGCCCCGGTCGAACGCGGACGCAAGCTCACGGAACAGCGCGTCTACTTCGGCGTGGTCGTCTGTTAAAAGGTCGTCCGTCATGTCGCTCGTGTCGCTCGCGGGCCGCCGCGCCGCCCGAACCCGCTGGGGCTGACCGTCGTGCGTCTTCTCGCGCGCGAGGGCCGACGCCTGCGCGTCCGCGGCCTCGACATGCTCGACGGCACGCCTGTCCTCGACATCAAGCCGTATCTTTCAAACGTGCCCGAAGACGAGTTGCGGCGCGGCTGGATGAATCCATAAAGGCTTCACCGTCGAGCGTGTTCTCGGTGACTGCTTCGCTTCGACCTTCAAGCGGTTGCCTTGCGGCCGGTCGCGCGCGTGACGGCTTTGCTCAACTCGCGGAGCCACAGCACCGAGCTTGCCACGGCCGCGCATCGCAGCCAATCGCCCGCGCTCAGGCCGACGGTCGAAAACGCCTGTTGCAGAAACGGTATGTAGACGACCGCCACCTGCAACAAGAGCGACAACAGAACCGCGCCCCACAGCCACTTGTTGGAGAACAGTCCGACGAACGCGCTCCGCTCGTCCGAACGCGCGTTGAAGACGGTGAAGAGCGAGAAGAAGACGAGAGTGGTAAAAGCCATCGTCTGCGCGTAACGCATATTGCCCGAGCCTTCGAGCAAGCCGCCGGGCAAGCTCCAGTCCAACACGAGCAGCGTCCCCGCCGCCATGATCGCGCCGACGAAGAGGATGCCCGCCCACATGCGAGGCGTAATCACCCCTTCGTCACGCGGGCGCGGCGGCTTCTTCATCACGCCCTCGTCGGCCGGGTCGACGCCGAGCGCGAGCGCGGGCGCGCCGTCGGTCACGAGATTTATCCAAAGTATCTGCGTCGCCAGAAGCGGCAGCACCACGCCGCCGCCGCCGGCGGCCGTCAGCCCAATCCAATCCGCCAGCAGCACGCCGAAGAACATCGTCATCACCTCGCCGATGTTCGACGAGAGCAGGTAGCGCAAAAACTTCCTGATGTTCGAGAAGATGGCGCGCCCCTCTTCGACCGCCGCGACGATTGAGGCAAAGTTGTCGTCGGCGAGCACAATGTCGGCGGCCTCTTTGGAGACGTCCGTGCCAGTGATGCCCATTGCGACGCCGATGTCGGCGGTCTTTAAGGCGGGCGCGTCGTTGACGCCGTCGCCCGTCATCGCCACGATGTCACCTCCGCGCTGAAGCGCCTTCACGATTCGCAGCTTGTGCTCGGGGTTCACGCGCGCGTAGACCGACACCTCCT
>DASUNL010000021.1:0-5277 GCA_036277175.1 Pyrinomonadaceae bacterium
GACTCCGCACGTCGGCTGTTCGACGAGTGTCGGGGCGAGGCCGTAAAGCTGTGTTTTAGTTTCGAGGGCTTACACGACTCGCGCGAGTGAAGAGGTTCGGGCGATGGAGTGAAGCAAAGCCCTCGTCTTCCCCGGCTCGATGAGGTGCGGACGATGTAAAAGGACGTGAGACTTTTATGAGACGGGCTGCGCGGCCATGTGAGAGGCGAGACCTTACTCCGGCGGCGCGCGGTGGGAACTTAATTCAAACGCCCGAACGTGTCAACGATTCTCTTCGACGGAGACTTCTTCATCCGCGACTGAGATTTGTTCGTCCGCGACCGAGACTTCAACGCTCGCCGCGCGCGACCTCGACCTGCGTGCCGAGTTCGACGTTGAGCTTGCGCAGGCCGACTTGGTCGGTCGGCTCGATGAGGCGCAGGGCCTCGTCGAGGATGCGTCGCTGGTGCTGCGGCCAGTTGGGTCGGCCCGCGACGCAGCCGAACTCGCCGTCGTAGAAGGCGGCGCGCGGGGCTTTCGTGCGCTCGACCGCCTCGCGCTCGACCGCCAGAAGCATCGTCGGCACGCCCGCCGCTTCGAGCGCCCGCGCCGCGAGCGACATCGTCTGATGACACAGACGCGACGCCGGGACGAGCAGGGCCGCGCGCACTTCGTAACGCACGACGCGCTCGACGAGTTGCGGAAGCGTCGTCTCGACGAAGCGGCCCGCCGAGGGGATGAAGCCGCACAGACTCCAGAAGACCGGGTTGAGCTGGCCGATGATGCCGTTGCCCTCGAACTCGCGCAGACGCTCGATGGGGACTTGCGAGTTGATGTCCTCCGCGACGGCCCGCGGGTCGTAGCCGCGCGCGGCGAACTTCAAATCTTCGCCCGTCACCTCGATGGGCATCTCGCGGAAGGTCGTGTCGCCGCCCGCGATTGAAGTGTCGAAGGGGCGCGAGCCGTCGATGTACGCGCCGGCCGAGGTGAGGAGCGCGAGCCGGAGCATCGGGAGCGCGCGGCGCGCGGGCGTAAAGGGCGCGCGCCGGTTCTCGACCCAAGGGTAGTGCGGCCCGACCTCGTCGTCGCGCAGCTCGTTCGTCAGCTTCCAGCGCGCGTAGCGTTCGCGCCACTCGCCCAAGTTCTCAAGCACGTCCATCGCAAGCGTCTCCTTACGTCTCGCGTCCTTCAGTCGAACTCCATCACCTCGGGCAGAAGTCTGATGACGGGCGGCTCGAAGTCGGGCGCAACTGCGGTGCGCGGGTCTTCGGCCTCGATGAGCCACGCGACCGCCGCGCGCAACTGCCGCCGGTAGTCGTCCACGTCGAGCGACATGAAGCGGCGCGCGCCGAGGCGGTCGAACTTCTCCGACGCCAGTTGAAACATCCGACGCGCCGCGCCCGGCCGCCCGATTTCCAAGTGATGAAAGACGACGGCCGACTGAATCATCGCCTGAAGGAAGAGTTTTTCGCGCGGCCCGGCGCGGTCGACCCAGCGTTCCTCCCAAGCGTCGTGCGCCGCGTGAAACTCGCGCGCGTTGTAAAGCTCGATGCCCGCGATGTACTCGACCGGGTAGGCCGCGACGTGCGCCTCCGTAAAAGCCGGTCGCACGTCGCCCGCGCCCGCGTCCTTACTCTCCAACGCGCCCATAATCTTCCGTGTGAACGAGAGAGAAGCTATCAGCGTCCGCGCCGGAACGCAAACCGTGCGGAATGAGGATTTGATGTGCGGGGAGTGTGCTCAGCTTAACGGCGGGCCGCGACGCGCGAGGGCTTTGCGCAGAACGTCCCAGACGGGGTTCGGGCCGCGCGCGAGTGTGCCTTGCGGCCGCTCGCCGCGCCCGGCCGCGTCCCAGTAGCCCGCGCCGGGCGGGCGCACGCCGAACTCGTAGTCGCGCTCCGTCCAAGTGCCGTCCGAGCGGAATTGATAGAAGGCCCAGTGCCAGCCGCGACGGTCGAAGATGTCCGTGAGGTCTGCCAGATACTTGTCCGCGCCCGCGACCGTGCGGCCGCAACCGAACTCGCCGACGAAGATTCGCCGCGCCGGAATTTTATGACGTCGCTGCCACTCGGCGACGGGCGCGAGAAAACGCTCAAGCTCACCCGCGTCCCACGCGCGCTCGTCAACCTTGCGTTCGCCGTCCCCAATCGTCACGACGCCCGGATACGCGAAGCGCCCTCGGTTGATGCGCCGCGTCGTGTAGGCCCACGGCTCGGCCATGTGGAACGAGTAGATGATGCGCTCGTCGCGCAAGGGCTTCAGGTACTTGAAGGCCCAAGGCGTCGCGTAGAGTCCGCTGTCTAAAACGACGGGCGTCTCGCGGTCGGCGCGGCGGATGCTTGCGACGACCTTCGCGTAAAAGAGATTGAGGTCGGCCGGCGTGTTCTCGACGCCCGCGTACCACTTCGCGAAGTCCTCCGTCCAGAAGTCGTCGAAGCGCGTGGCGCGTTCCGGGTGCGGCTCGTTGAGGATGTTGTAGCCGACGACGGCCGGGTGATTTTTGAGACGCGCGGCGAGGTCGTGCCAGAAGCGCGCCGCCTCTTCGTGGTAGCGCGCCTCGCGCCAGACGCGCAGGTCGTCCTTTTCATTGTTCTGCTGACGCCAGCGCGAGCCGGGCAGAGAGACGGTCGTGATGACGACGCCTATCCGGTGCGCGTGCGCGTCGTCGAGCGCGCGCGTGAGTGTGCGGAAGTCCTCCTCGTCGAGACGCTCGTAACGGTCGGCGTCGCCGATGAGAAAGTCGCGGCGGCGCGTCGCCCAGTTGTTCGGAAAGAGTCGGACGACCTCGATGCCCGCCTCTTTCGCGGCGGCCCACCACTCGCGCGCGGGCGCGCTGTTGTGATAGTTCGCGCCCTTGCGCTGCGCGTCCCAGAACTTGATTTTATCGCGCGCGCCGCGCGCATGGACGCCCGCGACGAACGGCGCGACGAAAGCGAGGGCGAGGGCGAAGATGAGAGCCTTGCTGACCGTGCGTCCGCGTCTCATCGCGTCGCTTTCGTGTCTCATCGCGTCGCGTCCGGGTCTCATCGCGTCAGTCCTCCGTCCGGTTCGTTTGCGTCGAGGGCACGGAGTTCCACGCATCGAACTGTCGCATGTAGGGCGGCAGCTCCGGCTCTCGGCGGAACTCGCCGCCGCGCGTAATCGCCCAACGCTGAAGCCAAGAGATGCCCCGCTCGCCCGTGTAGGCGTCGGGCTGCGCGTAGGCTTCGTCTCGGAGAGCCTCTTCGAGCGTGACGAAGCGATAGCCGCGCGCGGAGAGCATCGCTAGAAGCTCGTCGAGTCGGTCGGCGACGACCGGACTCGTCGTGAGCATCAAGACTTGCGGCACCTCGCGCCCCAACACGTCGCTCGAAAGAGTCTCGTAGAACTCCATCATGCGCTCCATGTAGGGGACGTACTCCGAGGCGACGCGCGCGGCCGTCTCGCTGTCGCCGCGACGCAGAGCTTCCTGATGAACCTGCGCGAAGAGCCAGTCGGTGCTGTCGATGGTGACCGGGTGAATCGTGTAGTCGCGCTCTCGCAAGAATGACTCGAAGGCTCGTTTCGTCGCCGCGTCCGGGCCGGTGTTGAGGAACGGGTAGCTGAAGTAACGCAAACGTCGCCCGCGCTCGGCCATCAAACGCCCGGCCGTCTCCTCGCCGCGCAGGACTTCGCGGCGCATCTCTTCGAGCGGCGTGGCGTAGAGGCTGCGGTGCGAGTGCGTCTGGTTGCCGAGTTCGTGACCGGCCGCGACCCACGCGCGCAGCGACGCGACGCGCGCCTCGCGCACGCGGTTGTCGTACATCCCTATGTTCGCCTCGCCGACGAAGCCGACCGACTTGACGCCGCGCGCGTCGAGGCCCGCGAGAATCTTCTCGGTCGTCCGCCTCAAGGTCTCGACCGAGTCGCGCCCGGCGCGGAAGGTCGGGAGCGAGACGAACGTGACGGCGACCGCGCGACGCGACGCCGCGCGCCTGTCGTCGGCCGCGACTGACGGCGAGTCATCCCGTATCTCGTCGACCGGCCTGTCGGGTTGCGCCAGCGCGAGCGCCGCGAACGTGAGGGCGAGCGCGACGGGCGCGGCGAAGACGAGTGACGTCGCGGCCGTGCGCGAGCGCGGCGATGTTGTGTGCGGGCGCGCGAGCCTTCGCACGCGCGCGAGTAGCGAGCCGCCGTCGGCCGCGACGGCGAGCGGCGACAGCGCGTCGCGCCGCCGGCGCAACTCTTCGAGGTCGGCCAGAGCGCGCGCGTACAGAAGCGCGCCGCCCTCGGTCGCCGCCACGGCCGCGTCGTCGCACGCATGCTCGCGCTCGGCGCGCACCTGCCGCGAGACCCAACGCGCCGCCGGGTGGTAGAAGAGCAGGGCCTCCGCCAACGACTGAAGGAGGTTGACGAGATAATCCTGACGGCGGACGTGCGCCAACTCGTGCGCGACGAGTGCTTCGAGCTGGCTCGCGCTCAGCCCGACGAGCGCGCCCGACGGAATCAGAATCAAGGGCTTCATCCAGCCGACGACCGTCGGCACTTCGACGAGCAGAGACTCGCGCACGCGCACGGCCGCGCGCACCTTCATACGCCGACGCAGGCGCGCGAGCGTCGTCTCCCATACCGAATCAATCGGCCGCACGCCTTCGCGCCTGAGTCTCTGCGCCGCGCGCCACCCGCCGAAGATTTTCAGCGTGTGGAGAAGCGCGCCCGCGAGCCACGCGAGCACGAGCCAGTGGACGAGCGGCGTGACGCGCGTCTCGGCCCACCTCTGAAGCGGCGCGGCCGCGTGACTCGAAAGGGGCGAGTCCGTGCCGGTCGCGACGCGCGCGCTCTCACCCGCGAAGGATGACGAGGACGCAGGGGCGACCGTCTCATGCGCGTCGTCGGCGACGACGAACTCGGCCGCGTTGTCGGCGCGGCGCGCGCCCGCGTGTCCCGCGTCGTTGAGATAGACGAAGGTCGCGGCGGGCGCGGCGAGCATCAGGAGGAGCGCCACGACGCCTGCGGCGTAGCGCGCCTCGGCCCGCCGCTCGTCTACGAGCGCGAGCGCGCCGCGCAGAGCGAGCGCGACCGCCACGCCCTGCCACAGCGAATGAATGAGCGCCCAACCCAAGTTCTGCACGAAGGGCTGCGCCAGCAGCGTTTCAAAAGTCGCGTTCATCACTCAAACCTCCCTCACAGAGCTTTCTCAGTCCTGCACGTCGCCCGCCTCCATCTCGTCGAGCATCGAGCGGATTTGCGAAAGCTCCTCGGCCGACGCGCGCTCGCTCGACAAGACCTGCATGACGAGTTTCGTCGCCGAGCCGTCGAAGACGCGCTCCAGAAGGTCGC
>DASUNL010000022.1:0-17568 GCA_036277175.1 Pyrinomonadaceae bacterium
CCGCGCCGCGACTCCAACGCCGGCGGCTTGTCCTTGGGCGAGGCCGTGAACTGGAAGAGGAGCGCGTGCAGCGTCAGCTCGTTGCGCTCCGAGTTCCAGACGAGACCCGACTCGGGCGCGACGCTTTTCGCCGTCAAGGTCTTCTGCTCGCTCGCCTCCGGCAGAAGGGCGCGCGGCTGCCCCGCGCCGACGACGCGGCAGCGCAGCCAGTCGCGGCCGAGCAGGAGGTGATAGCGTGTGCCGTTGGCGTCCATCGCTTCTTAACATTCCTCGGGGATGGTCGGGACGGGAAGAACCGTGCCTCCGCCACCCGTGCCTCCGCCGCCCGTGCCTCCGCCCGTTCCCGTTCCGCCGGTCGTGTCGCCCTGACCGCGCAGCTCGTCGAGGCTGACCGGCTCGCCAATCGCGACCGAGATGCCGAGCACGCGCGGTAGCTCAAGGCCCGCCATCGTAATCTGCGGCTCGGCGGCCCGCGTCCCTTCGGCGACGAAGACGTTGTTGACCGAGAGCACGCCCGCGACGCGGCTCGCGACGGCGAGAAGCTCGCGGTCGGTGACGGACTTGCGCAGGGGCCAGCCGCGCCGCATGTCTGCGTACTGCGGCGACTGCGTCAGACCGGCCTGCGTGTCGAGGATGACGGTCGGGTCTTCCGGCAGCGGCGCGAGGAATTGGAGGACGGCCGACTTCACCGCCTCGCGCACCTCGGCGACGCTCATGCCCGCGATGACGTTGATGCCGATGGTCACCCAGATGCCTTTGTAGACCGGCCCGCGCAGATAGACTTCCGTCGTGACGAGGCGTCGCTCGTCGAGGTAGTCGCAGACGGAGTCGAGGAAGAGGCGGTCGGGGACGGGCGCGTCCGGCTGCACGGGGTCGTAGCGCGGGATAATCATCAGCGTGACCGCGCCCGGCGCGTCGCCCGGCTCGTTCGGCGCAAGCTCCGGACTGAAGGCCGGGATGACCTCGACGCGACCGATGTCGACGCCCGGCGTGCGCAGAGTGATGGTCTCGAAGTCGGTCTGCGTGACGAGCCGGTCGCGGTGCTGCAAGTAGCGCGCGACCTGTCGCTCGCCCTCCGCGACCGTCTCGGCACGCGCGCCGCCCCACGTCCTCAAAGGGTTCGTGACCTTGACCCCGGCGGGCAGCGCCGCGCCCGTGCTGATTGAGCCCGCGCCGACGTTGCCCGCGTCGCCGACGCTGTAGTCGTAGGCGGCGCGCATCCCCGCGCCGAGCGGCGGGCGTCGGCCGTGCGTCCCGTCGCCGAAACGTATCTCGCCCGACTCCGGGTCGAGCTTAAAGACGTTCGTGAGAGGACTCGTCGGGCTCTGCGCGCCGGGCGGCTGTCGCGAGTCGGGCACGGGCACTTCCGGCCCTGCGCTGAGCAAGTCGTCTGTCTCCTGCCAAGGCTCAGGCTTCTCCGCGACCGTCACCGTCAGCTCGACGGACTTGGGGATGACCGGCGTGTTGGCGAGGATGACGGACTGGTCGGGCTCGCCCGTCCCCGACGGCAGAAGCTCGCCCGTGACGCGCGCGCGCTGCGTTACGGTCGTCGCGTTGATGCCGACCCACAGGAGCTTCGCCTGCACGGCGGCCGTCGAGCGCACACGTATCCAAGTGATGACGCGCTCGCTCAAATCCGTGTCTTCGAGCGCGGGCGGGAGGTCGCCCACTCCGGCTTCGAGCGGGTCGAGGTTGTCCCAAAGCCTCAACTCCGAGGCCGGCGGCAGCGTCAACTGCACGACGCCCGGCTCGTTCAGAACGTCTGTCGTCGAGCTTGCTAAAAGCCTCTGATAGCGCGGGAGCGGAGAGCCGTTCGCGGCCTTCTCCAACATCCCGTCGGCCGGCATCTTCGGTATCGAGTACTGCAAAAGCGTCGTCGCCTCGGCGTTGGCGACGCCACCCGGCAGAAGCGTGCGCGCCGCGTTGGCGAGCGACGGCACGAGGCCGAGACTCAAGGTCTTGCCGCCGAGCGCCTCGCGCGCGTCCTCTATCATCTGGTCGTAAGGCTTGTCGGCGGCGCGCACCATGAGCGCAATCCAGAGCGAGCCGTCGACGGTGTCCGCGCCGAGGTCTACCTCGTCGGACTCGCGCATCGTGAGCGGGACGGTCTGGTAGAGCAGAAGCGAGGCCGGCGTCGTCTGCTGCGTCTCGAACGAGGCGTAGAGTTGCTCGTAGTAGTCCCTGACCTCTTCCGACTCGCCGACGACCTTCTTCTTGTAGAGCACCGACGCCTCGACGGGCAGCACGTCCAACCCCTGCTCGGTGCGGAACGGCACTTGGCCCGCGCGCACCTCTAGCCCCGCGTTGAGCGTCAAGGTCTGCAACGGGCCGCGCTCGTTCGTGAAGGTGACGAGGCCGCGCGCCGACGAGGCGGGCCGCAAGGGGACGCCCAAGAGCGAGAGGAACTTGAGCCGGTTGCGCTCCGGAATCAGGTTGCTGCGGTAGAGCAGGTTCTCCGTCAGGAAGGCGAACAGCTCGATGAGCGTGACGCCGGGGTCGCTGCGGTTGAAGTTCGTCCACTCCGGGTTGTGGACGGGGATGCGCGCCAGCGCCTCGTTGAGGAGGTCCTGATACTTGCGCGTGTCGATGGCTGGGGCGGTGAGCGGCATACCTTACTCCGAACTTCAGCCCGCGAGCGCCACGCCTAAAGTGACGCGCTCGCGCGTCTGCGTGGCGACGAGTTTGTAGGTGATGGTGGCGACGGCGGCCTGCGTGTCGGTCGGGTCTTCCTCGACCGTCACGGCCTCGACCTGTATGCGCGGCTCCCAGAGGGCGAGCGCCTTCTGGATGCGGTCTTTGATGAGGTGGCGCGTCGTCACCGTGTTCGGCTCGAAGAGGAAGAGGCCGAGGCCGCCGCCGAACTCCGAGAGCATCAGACGCTCGCGCTGCTCGGTCATCAGAATCACGCGGATGGACTCGCGCACGTTCGTCTCGCCCTCCGACCACGCGACGCGCCAGTCCGAGCCGACGCGCGGCGGGAACGAAATGCCTCGACCGTAGAGACGCCCTGTGTCCATTCAAACCCTCCTTAACTACCGCTTCCCCTTAAAGCCCGGCAGCGGGAAGCACATGATGAAAAACGGTATCCAGCGGAAGATGAAGTCGAGCAGGAGCACGATGATGAACAGGAGGATGAGCGCGCAGATGGTGATGATCGGAATCGAGAGCGTGCAGATCATCCCGAGCGACAGCCCCGCGTTGTCCTCGCACGGCCCGATTTCGGGCGCGCCCACCGACAGGTCTTTGTGAAACGGCCACGGCAAGACAGAGAGCACGAGGTCGGCGAAAGTGATTCCCTTCAAGCGGTTCATCTGCCCGCACAACTGGTCGGAAATCATGAAGGCCGTGTTCTTGTCGAACTTGCGAAGCCCGGCGGGCGACACGTCCAAGGGCATCGCGATGCGGATGGGCCGCGCGGGCGCGTCCGGGTCGAAGAAGCCCGCCATCTGGAACTCGGCCGAAGGCTCGCTAACGAGCGGCGGGTCGAGCGGGCCGCAGAACGGGCGCTCGTAGACGAAGCGAATGAGGAACGTCCCCTCGCGCGTGTCGAGCACGGGCCGCGCGGCCAGAGGCACTGATGGCGCAGGCTCGCTCGAATCTTTCGGCAGCGCGCGCGCGACGAGCGCGGCCAGCTTATCGACGCGCGCCTGATCGGCCGACAAGTCGGTCGGCTCGCCTTCGTCCAACCCTTCGCCCTCGTCCGGAGCGTCGTCGGCCGGCGGCGCGCCGATGTTCGACGGCGGGAGCGGCACGGCGTGCTCAAGGTCTGCGAGCGCGTAGAGGAAGTCGGGCCAGTTCGCGTCGACCGGGTCTTCGCGCTTGAAGGGGACGGTGACGTTGTCGAGTCGGCTCTCCCAGTAGAGTTTCTTTGGGTCACCGACCTCGGCCCGGCCGATTCTCTTCAGCGCGTCGAGCATCGAGGAGGCGACGGGCGGCGCGGTGTAGCCGTCCTCGGTTTCGAGCGCATCCACGAGGCCCACGGACGGCTCCATGTCTTCGAGCGCGACGTAGAGCTTGTCGGCGGCCGAGCCTTGTTGCAGTAAGCCTCGATTGCCGGACATGATGGCCGACCAGACGTTCGGCAAGTACTGTTGGAGATACTTCGCGAAGTCTAAGAGCACGTACCACGAGAGCACCTGCACCGACTCGCGGCTGTCCTTCTTGAGCGGCGCTTGGTCTGCGGGCGACGGCTGCGGGAACTCCTCATCGACCTCCGCCTCCAAAACGTTCTTCGCGTCTTGGGCCGTGCGCAGGAGGTTCTTCCAAGGCTCCGTGACCTGCATCCGGAAATGAATCTTGCGCGCCGTCTTCGTCGTCGAGTTGGGCGCGGACGTCCCGTTGGTCGTCGCGGTGAAAGTGCCCGCGCCCATGTAGGTCTCGCGGCGGCCGACGGGAATCATCCCGGCGAAGATGCGCCGCCGACGCCCGTCGCGCTCGTTGAAGTTGACGGCGAAGAGCGGCAGAAGCTCCTCGTTCTTGACGAGCTGCCCCGCGCCCGCGACCTTCTGCCAGCCGCTCCCCTGCGCCGTGACGACGAAGCCGTACTCTTCGACGGGGCCGACGGGGTCGCCTTCCGCGTCGCGGCGCTGATACATGCGGCGGACGACGTAGCCGACGCGCTCCTCGCGCGCCGTGTCGAGCGCGCGGTCGGGCAGACCGGGCAGGCGGCAGACGAGGCAGCCGGTGACGAGGTAGTAACGCTGGTGCGCCGGCTGGTAGAGCTTCAAAGGCTTCGCGGCGGCGGCGGCGGCCGCGAGCGCGAGCGTGTTCGCGGAGACCTTGTTCGGGGCGAGCGTCGTCGCGCCGATGGTGAGCGAGCGGGCCGCGCCCGACGAGAGGACTTTGGCGGGCGCGAGTCCCGCCGTCTGGTTGAGCGTGCGCTTGGCGGCGAGCCGGAAGTTGCTCAACTTCTTGACGAACTCGGGGGCGCGCTCGACCGGGCCGGGCGCGGACGCGGGCGCGCGCCACGTCTCGGGCGCGGCCAAGTGTTCGCCGAGCCGCGACGACTGGTTTTCGAGTAGCGCGATGAAGTCGTCCATGAAGGTGTCCGAGGCGAAGCGCAGGACGGCGGGCCGCCGCATCGTGCGTCGCGCCGCCGCGCTCTGCGCCGTGGCGGCCTCGGGCCAGAGCGGCGACGGCGCTGTCCATTGAACCTGATCCTTCATCGCGTCCTCGACTCTTCCCTCTTTCGCGTCCTTCGCGCTTCCCTCTGCTCGTCCTTCGCGAACGCTTCCCTCTTCGCGCCGCTTGCGAACGCTTCGCTCGTTAGCGTCGCTACCAGATGTTGCCCGCGCCCGGCGTGTAGGAGGCGCTGATGATTGCGTTGCAGATGACGGTGTCGGCCTGCACGACGCCGCTAAACTTCGACATCCCCGAATCGACCGTCACCAGCCCGGCCGAGACCGCCACCTGACTCGCGTTGACGGTCACCTTGGCCGAGGCCGTGATGGTGATTCCGCTCGACTCAAGCTTGACGGAGTTGCCGTTTGAGTCCTCGATGACGATTGAGCCCGGCCCGTCCTTCATCGTCATCTTCTGCCCGCCCGGCGTCTCAAGAATCAGCTTCTCCTGCCCGTCCTGATCGTCGAGCGTAATCTTCACGCCGTTGCGCGAGCGGACGACCTTCTTGTAGTTGTTGCCCGCGCCGTCCATCGATTCGGGCGGAGAGTCCTTTCCGTTCCAAAGGCCGCCGACGACGTAAGGCCGGCGCGGGTCGCCGCCCTCGAAGACGACGAGCACTTCGTCGTTGACGTCCGGAATGAACCAGCTCCCACGGTTGTTGCCGCCCATCAAGGTCGCGAGACGCGCCCAAGCCTCGTACTGGTCGCCGCCCGTGTCGGGCGACCAAGGCAGAGTGACCTTCACGCGCCCTTGCCCGTCCGGGTCTTTAATGTCGCTGACGAGCGCGGGGTAGACGCCGTACCAGCGTCCTCCCAGACCGACCGCCAAGCGTCCGTCGTGCATCAACTCGATTGCCGTCTGCTCTGGCACTTCCCTGTCACCTGCCCTCTCTTGAATCCTTCACGGCCGCCCGATGCCGGGTCGCTCGGCCGTAAAGAAGGTGCGTATGCCGTGCGCGCCGTCGAAGAGATGTCTGACTTCGCAGAGGTAATACTTGCCGCCGAAGAGCGGGCCGACGTTTTTCAGCTCGACGTAGCTGCCGACCCGAAGCCGCGCGTCCGCCTCGGCCACGCCGCGACCGACGACGAAGCGGCGGGCCATCGCGCGGAAGTAAGACTCGGCCCTCCCTTGCGCCTCCTCGGACGTGAAGGGGACGGCGTGCGAAATGGATTCTTTGCGCGCGCCGAGCGCCGACTTGAGCACGGCCGCGCCGCTCTCGTCGCTGCCCAACTCGCCCTGCACGACCGACTCCTCCGCCTCGTGCTTGACGGCCGACTTGCCCGCCACGTCCCAACCGCCGACCGTCACGCTCGTCCGCTGGTGCGCGAGGTCGGCCGTCACCGCGAACTGGCGCAAGTTCCCGCCGTAGGTCAGCTCGCGCGTGCCGGTGTTTCGGCCCGTGCGGCTCTTGGCGTTGAGGGTGTTCCCGTCCATCCACACCTCGGCGTCGACGGCGCGCGCGCGCTCGCGCATGAAGGCGAGGTCGCTCTGGTTGACCTGCGCGAGAACCTTGTGCGTCGGGCCGTTAACGCTCACGGAGGGGCTTAAGCCGTGGTCGTTGGCGATGCGGCTAAAGATGTCTTTGTCGGACGTGTCGGCGAAGGTGCGCGTGCGCCGCGTCATGCGCAGGTCTTGGAAGCGGTCTTCGGCGAGGACGACGATGCGCGGGCCTTCGTGGTCGGGGAACTGCGCTTCGAGTCCGGTGATGCGGCCGTCGAAAATCTTGTCCGCGCCGAGCTTGATTTGAAACGACTTTCCGAAGTCGAGGGTGCGGCGGTCGAAGTAGAGATAGTTGACGCCCGAGCCGCTCGCGCCCCAGTTGCCGAACGTCGCCTCGCAGCGATAGAGGCCGTGCGTGTCTTCTGCGACGACGAGGCCGAGCAGACCTTCGGCCAAGGAAGCGTTATCGCTCCCTCCGACCGTGATGGTCGGGCGCGCGCTAGAGATGGGGGCGTCGTCGGGCATCGCTCTTCGTTACTTCAATCGGCGTTCTTCGTTCTCACTCGGCGTCAGTCTTAACACTCAGTCGGCGTGGACGCGCGCGGCGCGCTCTTCGAGGCGGCGGTTGATGAGTTCGAGGTCGTGCGGCGTCGCGCCTTGAGGCGCGGCGGCGGCGGCGGGCTGCTCGGCCGCGCTCTCGCCGCGCGCGGGCGGCTCGACTACAACCTCGAACTCGTTGATGACGACGGCCATGCTCACCCACCTCCTCTCGGCCGCACGTTGGCGGCGGTGGCGTTCAGGTCAATGAACTGACCGGGGCGGAGCAAGCGCGGGTTCTCGATGTTGTTGGCGGCGGCGATGTTCTGCCAGTCACCTGCGCGCCCACGGTTCGCGGCCATCCCCTGCACGGAGTCGCCGGCCGCCGCCTGCGAAAGCGGGCGCGTGCCTGCGGCGGGCGTCCCGCCCGGAGTCGCGCCCGCGCCCGGCTGGAACTCCTGATTGCGTAAGACCTCAATCTTCTGCTGCGACATGCTCAAGGAGACGCTCGCGCGCAAGGGTCGCCCGTCCTGCGAGAAGAATTCGAGCGACTCTTCGAGCGAGTCGACGATGCCGTCGAACTGAAACGACCCCCAGAGGAAGCGTATGCCGGGCGGCACGTTCTTGGCCGGGTCTTCGTCCGAGGGCTTCGGCGTGATGAAGTAGATGACCTCCTTCGTCAGGTCGCGAACGTCCGTCACGTTCGTCTTGCCTTCGGGCAGGACTCCCGTGAGGTCGAACCAGAGCTGCACGCTCAGCTTGGTCGTGCCCTTGCCGACGAACTGCGTCGAGTTGGCGCGCTGATCCTGCGCGCCGGGGTTCGCGGGCGGCACGACCTGATTGGCGAAACTGACCTTCAGCGTCTCGGGGTTAAACTGCACGGTCACGCGATAACTCTGATCCGTGCCGTCCGGCTTCAGCTCCCTCAGCTCCGCTTTCTTGACTTCCGGTTGTTCGGGCATCTCTCTTAACCTTCGGGCTTCACCAGCGTCAGCGTCTCGTAGGCGAGTTGCAGCTCCTCGATGCCGACCATTCCGTCCTTGGCGTTCAGCGCGGGCGCTTTCAGCTTGACGGGCAGGCAGCGCGTCAGACGAAAGGTGGCGCGCTTGGTCTGCCCGTCGGCGGCGAACAGAACCACGTCGGCGTCGGCGCGCAGAGCCGGGTTGACGAGCACCGCGCTGACCCAGTCCCACAAGTCGAAGTTGGCCGTCATGCCGCGCTTTAAGGTCAACTGCGCGAAGGCCATCGGGCCGCCGAGGCGAATCTGGCTGCCGTTGTTGCCGCCCTCGCGGATGGTCTTCACTTCGGTCGTCATCTCCAATCCGTCGCACTCGGCGAACGAGGCGTTGCAGACCTGCTCGGAGACGCCTTCGACCCGGATTTCGACCGCGAAGTTAAAGGCGGTGAACGGGTAGATGATGGTCTCGTTGGCCGGATTCGCCATCGCTCTCCTTTAACGCTCCTCGGTCGCGAGGCGGTCGCTCGACTGCACGAGCCTGAGCGTCAGAAAAGTCAGCGGCAGAGACGGCGCGACCTTTATCTCGACGATGAAGCGTCCCGCGTCGGTGAGTTGCGGCGTGTTCAGCTCGCTCCCCGTGTTGACCTGAAAAGAGGTGGCGGGCGTCGCGCCGGCGAACGCGCCGCGCTGGAACATCTCGCCGAGCATCCCCTCGAAACCGCGCTTGACCTGTCGGCGGAACGCCTCGCTGTGCGGCTCGAAGACGTAGGTCGCGCCGAGCCTGAGCGCGAGACGGCGCAGGAGGATGAGAAGCCTTCTGACGTTAATCGGCCGCAGGTCTAGGTCGTCGCTCAGGGTGTCGGCCGAGAGCGCGAGGAAGCCTTGCGGCTCGCGCCGGATGAGGTTCACTTGCGCGTCCTGCAAGCCCTGCCACGCGGCGGGCAGGACGGGCGGCGTGAGCGACACGACGCCGCGCAAAGGTTCGTTGGCCGGTGCAATCCACGCCCCGCGCGCGAGCGTGCGCCGCGCCATCACGCCCGCCGCCGCGCCGCACGGCGGCACGCTCCGCAGCGCCGTCGGCGCGTCGCCTTCGCTGCCGATTGTCCACGGGTGATAGAGCGCGCCGAAACTGAGTGCGCGCGTCTCGCCGAAACCGAGCGGGGCGATGGGGCCGCGCGTCGTCGTCGTCGACGGAGTCTCGCGCGCCGTCGGGCGGATGGCCGCCGCGTGCCTGACGGCGTCGCCCTCGCGGTAGTGTTCGGGCAAAGAGAGCAGCGCGAAGAGGTCGCCGCGCGCGGCCGACATACGCAACAGAGAGCAGTGGACTTCGAGCAGCGTGTTGGCGCGAAACTCCTTCGCCGCGCGGACGCGCCACTGCGACGCGCCGCCGACGTGCGCCGACTCGCCCGCCGACCACTCGCTCGTGATTTGGTTGACGGTCGCGCGCACGCGGTAGAAGTAATCGCCCGCGCGACGTCCGTAGAGCGTGAGTTCGTTCGCCGCGCCCCTGTAGATTTCCGAGGCGTCGCCCCAGTCGGTGCGCGTCGCCTCTTCGAGGACGTAGGCGGCTTTGAGTTGCGGCGTCCAAGTGAGCACGAACGCGCCCGACTGGTCGAACACGCCCGCGAGTTCCCGCCAGTCGCTCGACAGAGGGCCGACCTCTTCGCGCACGCGGAAGTAGCTTCGCTTCGAGGGGTCGCGCCCCTCGATGACGTGGCGGTTCGACGGGCCGTCGTAAATCTGCGTCGCGCCGCGCCAGTCGGGTCGCTCGGCCTCTTCGACCACCGAGCGGCGCGCGTCAATCTGCGACGACCAAGAGAGCTTGAGCGTCCCCGCGTCGGCGCTGGCCTGCGTGAGCAGCAGTGCGGGCGGGTCGAGGCGCGCGAGCCGACAGTCGAGGAAGTGTCCGGCCTCGGGCTGCTCGGTCGGGTCGATTTCGGGCGAAGGGTTGCACTCCTGATAGGCCCACCACTCAGGATGCGCGAGAGGCTTCGAGGCTTCGGGCAACGTCGGCTTCGGCTCGTCGAAGTACCAGCCGCGATGCACGGCGTCGGGGACGGCGATGATGGTCGCCTCCTCGACCGAGAGCGCGGCGTGGATGCCGCGCAGGCGGCGCGGGCGCGGGCTCTGGTAGCGTATGAAGTCGGCCTTCGTGAGCAGGCTTTCCATCCCCGCGTCGCGCAGGTCTGAGTCGAGGAAGAGGCCGGTCGTGAAACTCGTCAGCCCGTCGCGTTTGAGGCTCGTGCCCTTCGCCCAGAGCGGGCTGAGGTACGACGCGAAGAAGGTCGGCATGCCGACGGGAAAGTAGACGGCCTTCTTGTCGTCCTCTTCGCGGCCCGCGAGCGGGAAGCGCGGACTCGACGCCTCGCGCCAGACCTCTTCGTGCGCGTTCTCGACGACCGTCCAACTCTCCTCGTAAAGCTTTTCGTCCGAGGGAAGCGCCGACCAGAAGCGTTCGTGCGTGGCCGAGAAGGCGAGGTCTGAGAGGCTCGACGGCGCGGCGTCGCCCTGTCGGACGTGCAGGTCGAAAAGCAGCTTCTCGCAGCGCACAGGCTCGGAGAGCGCGACGCCGGGCTTGCTCTTGTAGACCCAAGTGGCCTCGCCCGTCACACGCACCTTCGTCTTCTGCGCCGTGTCCGTCGGCACGAGCACGCGCACCTCTTCGGCGCGCAGCCAGAGTTTTTCTTTGCCGAAGCCGACGCGCACGTAAGAGCCGGGCGCGGGCGCGTCGGCGCTCGCGAGCGCGAGGTCGAGCGTGACGGGCGCGTCGCCGTTCCACTCGGAGTCGTCCGTCGCGTAAGCCCGCGCCCCGATGCGACGCCCCCCGGCCGTGAGCACGCGCGCCGCGCCCGACTCGACGCGCGGCCGCTTGTTCGGAAGTCGCAGCCACTGCACGCGGTCGCAGCGGACGCGCACGCGCAGGCGGCGCGCGCCGCCCGCCGCGCTCGTCACGTTCGTCGTCGCGCGCGCCAACTGCTCGACCGCGCTGACGACCGCGACCGGCGCGTAGCCCTCTTCGTAAGTGAAGCGCAGGAGGTCGCCGCGCACGACCTCGTCGGGCGAAGTGACTTCGAGCTGGAAGTCGGAGAGCGATGCGAACTCGCGGACGAAGAGGGGGCGGCTCGTGAGCACCGCGCCCGCCTGAAAAGAGTCGGACCAACTCCCCTTCGAGCGCGCGCGCGCGTAGGCCGGTTCGAGCCTGCCGTCGGCGCGCAGGCGCGTGAGTCCGGCGACGGGGAAGAGGTTCGAGCGGGCCGAGCCGGCGACGCGCACGACCCAGCAGCGGCGGCCGCCGTTGCGGAAGAAGGCGCGCACCGTCGGGGCGAGGTGTGCGCGCACCTGCTCGCCGCGCTCGCGATCCCAAGCGAGCGCGGCGTCCGCGCCGAAGATGGCCTCGAACTGCGCCGCGTCCTCGACGACGACGGGGCGGTTAATCGGCCCCGAGGCCGCGAAACCCACGAAGACGGCCACGTCCATGCGCGGCAGCTTCTCGGGCAGAGGCGGCGGCTGCGCGTCGAAGCGCAGGCCCGGCAGGCGGCGCGGCGTGCGCCCCCCATTGAGACTTGCGCTCACCGTCTTACTCCATTTCCAGACGCTCGTAGGAGATCGTCAGCTCTTCCATCGCGACGTCCGTGCCCTTGGCGTTCATCGGGCCGGAGACGTGCTTGATGATGCGCGCGCGCAGGAGCTTCCACGTCTGGACGACCTCGGTGTGGTCTTCGTTCTGCAACTGGATGGTGACGGTGCGGAAGGCGCTCTGGTCGCCGTTGCGAATCTGGTTGAGCCATTGGTAGAGGTTCAGAGAGCCGATGACGCCGCGCTTTAAGGTCACGTCCGTCGCCTTGTTCATGCCCGTAATCTTGCGGACGGAGTTCTCCTTCTCGTTGCCGTTGCGGTACTCGGCAACCGTCACCTCCATGCCGATGTTGCTGCACTCCTGAAAGCCGGCCTCCGGCCCGTCGGTCGTGCCCGTCCCCAAGTCAACGAGGAAGTTGAACTGGACGTACGGGCGGTCGCGTAAGACTGCCATCTCAATTTCTCCTTCGTGAATAGTGAATCGTAAATCGTGAATCGTCGTTGAGAGATGACTCAGCTTGAACGATGCGCGGCAAGTCGCGCGCTGAGCAATCTATTAAACGATTGACGATTTACGATTCACGGCCTTTACGCCTTCCGGTCGGCCGTCCACTGGCCGATGCGGAAGATGACGAACTCGGCGGGGCGCAGCGGCGCGACGCCGATGAGGCAGATGAGGCGGCCGTTGTCGAGGTCGTTCTGCGTCATCGTCGAGCGGTCGCAGCGGACGAAGAAAGCCTTCTCGGGCTTGTCGCCCAAGAGCGCGCCCGTCTGCCACTCGTTGAAGAGGAAGTCCTCGATGGTGCGGCGGACGTTGCCCCAGAGCTGCGAGCCGTTCGGCTCGAAGACCGCCCACTGCGTCCCCTTGTCAATCGAGCGTTCGAGGTAGGCGAAGTAGCGGCGCAGGTTGACGTACTTCCACTCGGGGTCGGAGCTGACGGTGCGCGCGCCCCAGAGGCGGAAGCCCCGCCCCTCGAAGAAGCGGAAGCAGTTGATGCCTTCGGGGTTGAGCACGTCCTGCTGGCTCTTGTTGAGGAGCTGCTCGAACCCGATGGCGAGGTTGACGACCTCGTTGGCGGGCGCTTTGTAGACGGCGCGGTTGATGTCGTTGCGCGCGTAGATGCCGGCGACGAAGCCCGACGGCGGGAGGTTAATCTCGGTGCGCGTGACGGGGTCGAGGACGCGCACCCAAGGGTAGTAGAGCGCAGCGTAGGTCGAGTCGATCTGGCCGCGCATGGTGCGCACCTGCGCGATTGATTGGCCGTTGCCGCTGTCGAGGACGGCGATGCGGTAGCGCATGCGCGAGGCGTGGGAGATGAGGAGGTTGACGATTTGCGTGGCGTCGGCGCGGTAGCCGTTCTCCATGCCGAAGGTCGAGCCGGGCGCGGCGACAATCGAGATGTCTTCGATGTCCTCGAACGCCTTCAGCCCGCTCTTGCCGCCGCCGGCCGTTTCCTCGTCGCCCTCGTACTCGACCGCGCCGGGGCGTCGCCCGTCGTTGCCGCCTTCGAGCAGCACTTCAACCGTCCGCTCGGCGTCGCTCGACTGCGGGTCGGCCAACTCCGCGAGCAGGTCGTCGTTCTCGTCGAGGAGCGCCTGCAACACGTCGAGGCCCGACTCGACGTCGTCGCCCGCCGTGATGATGATGGGCAGCGTGCGCGCCTGCGCGAGACTCGTCGGCTGCGCGCCGAACTTCGCGGTCAGGGAGTCGGGCGAGCCGTCGAGCGTGTGGTCGCCGTCGAGCGCGAGGCCCGACCAGACGGACGGCAACGAATCGCCTTCGGACGGCAGCACCGTGACCGTGACGGTGACGATGCGCACCTGATCGCCGAGACTCGGGTTGCTGTCGGGCGTCAGCGCGCTCAAGGCGAGCGCGTTGGCGGCTTCGAGCGTGTTGTCGAGGAAGCGCCAAGAGTTCTCGCCTAGGTCTGTGTCGTAGAACGATTCGGCGATGAAGAAAGCGCCCGAGCCGGGCGGGCTGGAGATGGGGCTGGTGATGTCGCTAATCCAGACGAGGTCGCGGTTGCGCAGGCCGCTCAGCTTCCGCCGAGGGTCGGCCGCGTTCTGGTCGCCCTCGATGCCGAGGATGTTCTGCCCCATCTGAAGCGTGAAGCGGACGCGGAAGTTTCCGACGCGGCCGGGGAAACGCGCGCGGACGTTTAAGGCCGTCGCCGCGTCGCCGCCTTCGGGGACGCTGCGGCGCGCGTGGCCGTCGGGGAACAGGCCGCCGACGGCCGTGTCGGGCGGCTCGTCCGAGAGCGGCAGGAAGACGCGCGAGACGTAGAGACGCTTACCGCCCTCCTCGAAGAAGGCGCGCGCCGCGTGCCAGAGGTAGTTGTCCATCACGAAGCCGTCGGGGTATTGGAGCCGCTCGCGGTCGCCGTAGACGCGCTCGAACTCGCCGAGGCTCGTGACGATGTCGGGTTCGAGGTCGATGGGGCCGAAGCGTGACGGGCCGATGAAGCCGGTCGTCGTCGTGCTCACGCCCTCGATGGACTTGGAGCGGAACGAGACCTCTTCGACGTAGACTCCGGGAGCTAGGTATTCGGGCATGACTTCTCCTTCGCTTCTCGGCGCGTCAAGGCGCCGGTGTGATCATAAGCACCGGGAGTGGCGTCGCATCCATCGGTGCGCTCGTCGTCGTTCTGTGCGTGCGGACGATTAACTCTCGGCCGAAACGCAGCGTCTGCGCGGGCAGCGGAACGCTGCGCGCCTCGTCCGCCCAGAGGCTCGCCGCCGGCTGCTCGAAGATTGCTTGCAGGTCGGGGTGCGGCGTCGGCCCCGCGGGCGGCGTCGCGTAGAAGGCGCGCAAGGTCACCTCCCACTCCTGACTCGTGTAGGGCGGCGGCGGGAGCGTCCCGCCCTGTCCGTCGTCTGCCCCCGTCGGCTCGGGGTACGGGAAAAGGATGGCGAGGCGGCCCTCCGCGTCGGAGACGCCGCGCAGAGTCGGCTGCCCCGCGACGGTCGCCTCGACGAGGGCGTGCGCGGCCGGCTCGCCCCGGCCGTCGTTCGGCAGAGGGTTCCAAAGCTCCGCGCGCAGGACGGCCATCCCGGCGGCGCGGCCGCGCGTCGGCGCGGAGTAGAGCGGGACGGAGGGCGTCGGGTTCGACTCCATCGAGAAGTTGTCGAAGACGGCGCGGCCGGGCGTCGCGACCGAGGCCGACGTGCCCGCGCCCAACTCAACCGTCAAGGCCGAGAGCGGGAACTCGCGCGCGACGACCCTGCGCCGCACCCACGCCCGCCCGTCCCCGCTCGTCTCAAAGACGACTTCATCACCGGCGGGATCGTGGCGCAGACTCCACCAGCGATGCGCCGCCGCGTCGTAGAGCACGTTGACGGAGGTGTCGTCGCCGTCGACGCGCGACTGTAGGAGTAGCTGGCCCGTCTGCGCGACGAAGCGGAAGCGGTTGTCCGCGTCGAGCGAGGCGGTGAAGATGGTCTCGGCCGCGCCCTGCGTGACCTCCGCGACCTCGACGCTTATGCGCGCGTTCGTCGCGCCCCACGTCGCCGTCGAGAGGTAGCCGTTGTAGTGGCGGCCCGATTGTCCGGCGAGCGGCGTGATGACGAGACGGCCGCCCTGCTCAAGCGCGGTCACGTCCGTGTCGAAGGCCGACGGCGGCGGGACGTTCAGTGTGCCGAGCGTCCACTTCGTCGTGTCGCGTATGGTGTCGGAGAAGTCGTCGCGGAAGGAGGCGGCGGGGCGGGTCATCGTCGTGGCCGAGGTCGCGGAAAGCGGCCAGACCCAAGTGAACAGCCCGCGCGCCGGAAGCTCCGCCTGAAACGTGCAGGTCAGGTAACGCCCCAACGTGTCGACGACCTCGACGGTGAAAGACTTTCTCTCCGGCGGCTTGTTCCAGAAGGCGTCGTCGCCCGCGCCGTGCGTGGCGTCGAGGAGGCCCGGCCCGCCGTGCAGGACGTACGTGCCGGAGCGGTTCGGGAACACGACGGTGCGCGCCTCGGGCGCGTCCGTCGGGTAGACGACGACCTGTAGCCCATCGCCGACGGCCTCGCCCGTCACGGCGTCGCGGAAGCGCACGCCGAGCGGGGCGAGTATGCTCTGCGCCTCCATCGCGACGAACTTCGGCAGGGCGCTCATCATTCGGCCACCTTCTTGTAGTCGAGGACGCGCGTCTGCACGGGCGCGCCCTCGTCGAGCGCGATTTCTGATTCGAGCGCGACCCCGCGCGCGACGTAGACGACGGAGAGCTGCTGGTTGATGTCGAGCCGTTCGAGAATGTTCGTCATGTCCTGCAAGCTCGGCGAGTCGCAGATGAGCTCGACCGTCTCGCCCGCGCGAAACGTGTCGTCCTCCGACACGTAGTGGTTGAGCACCGACGCCGGTAGCACCGGCACGTTGTGCAGCTCGCGCATCGTCCACCCCAGCAGGCGGTGCTGCATGTCCGCCGACTTGGCCCACGGCGTGACGAGGTAAGCGAGGTCGACGGGCAGCGGCGCGCGGTAGCGGCGGCCGTCCGGCCCCGTGATGGGCGGGAGGTTGCGGCGCGCGCCGTTAATCGAGACGCGGTAGAGGTAGAAGGTGACGCCCTCGACGACGGCCGTGCCGGACTTGAAGTCGGCGGGCCGGTAGAGCTCGAAATCGAAGCCGTCGAACTCCGTGCCGGCGCTCGCGTCCTTGAGCATCAGGGCGAGCGTCTTTCCGATGGCCGCAATCGCTCGGTACGTCGCCAAAAGTTAATCCCCCGCGCTTCGCGGCGGGCCGGGCGGCGCGGGCGCGTCCCATTCGGCCGCGCCGGCTCTTCAGCTAGTGCCCACGCCCGAGCCAGCGCCGCACGCGCCCCCACATCCCGACCCGCACGCCGAAGACCTTGAGGTACGGCGTGATGAAGGCTGTGATCTCGTCGAGGTCTTTGAGGTAGCGCCGCTCGCCGCTCGGGACGTGCGTGATGTAGCCACGCAGGACTGTCGTGCGCGCGCTCTCCGAAGCCTTCTCAACCCACAGCTTGACGATGAACGAGTGCACGTCTGTCTCGGACAAGTGATGTGCCTCGCGCCTCCTCCGGCCCGGCGGGGCCGGGCGACGGCGCGCCTCGCAAGACATCGGCGCGCTCGCGGTTCGGGCCGGCGCGGCCGGCCCTTCGTTCGGCGTGGGCGTGTGTATAACAGGGCGCGCGGCGCGCGAGCGTCTCGCGAGTGTCTGTCGGAGCGTCTTCTGAAGAAGGAAAAAGGCCGTCAATAGTAAATCGTCAATCGTGAATAGAGACGCTTCTATTCACGATTGACGATTTACTATTGACGGCTTTCGTCCTTTTTCCTGCTTTAGCGTGTTTGGCCGATGGCGAGCTTGACGGCCTTTATCTCCTGATTGACGCGCTGCTGCATGTCGGCGAGGATGTTCTGAATCTGGTTGAGGCGTCCGAGGACGTCGGCGAGCGCGGCCGAACCGGCTTCCGTCTCTTTCGCGGGGCGGGACTGCTGCTGCTGCTGCGCGGCCTGCATCTCGGACGCCCCCGTCTCGACCGACCCGGCGCGTATCTGCTGGTAGAGCGCGACCGTCCGCTTGTCTGGGCGGACGCCCAACTCCTCGTCGAGCGCGGCGGCGCAACGCTCGTACTGCCTGAGCGCCGCCGTCCTATCGCCCGACAGATATTGGAGGCTCATCATCTGCCGGTGCGTGCGCTCGCGCGCGCGGTCGTAGCGGAGAATCTGCGCGCCGTAGGTCAGCCCCAGCTCGAACTGCTGGTGCGCCTCGCTGTAGCCGATGAGCTTGTCGAGCATCGCCAGATACATGTTCTGCAAACGCTCGCGCTCGTAGAGACACCAGTCCTGATACCAGCCTTCCAGAAGGTCGCCCGCGTAGACCTCGACGGCCTCGCGCAACACGGCGGCGCGCGCCTCGTCCATCTCGCGACCGGCCGCGCCCTTGGCGAGCGCGAACGCGCGCTCGAAGACCGAGACGTCGAGCCAGAAGCCGGCGG
>DASUNL010000023.1:0-21061 GCA_036277175.1 Pyrinomonadaceae bacterium
TAAAGTCATTTCATAAAAGGAGACTTAAAATTAGACACATAAGCGCCGGATTACATTACTAACTCGCGTACAATGTCTAGTTGTAACTGACCGGCCGAAGCCGGGCAGTTCACGGTTTAAGTTCTCGTGAGGATGAAGACATCGCGCCGCGCGTCGCCAACGTTGGCGATGCGCGGCGCGATGTCGTAGGTCGCGGAGACGCCTTCGCGCCCGCCCTCGCGCGGAGTCACCACGACGCGCGGCATGGGTCAGCGAAATGCCTTCATCACGACGCTGCCCTATGGCGCGCCGCGGCTCGGGTCGCCGTGGAAGCGCCCACGGTATTCGCCCGAGGTGATGAACGCCTCGACCATCTGCGCGCGCCTGACGCGGCCGAAGGCGACGCCCTCGTCCGTCACGTCCTCGCCCGCGAGTGTGAAGGCGTTGAGCTTGCCGAGCCAGAAGTTGGAGCCGCTGAAGTCGTCGTCCGGCGCGTCGTTGGCGTTCCTTCTGAGGTAGCCGAAGTATTCGGTCTGGACGAAAGCCGGGTTGTAAAGTTTGTTGTAGACGGAGCGCGATTCGATGACGCTACGGAGCGCGCGCGCCCTCCCGGCCCGCTTGCCGTCGTAGGCCGCGAGGGCCGCGTCGCGTTCGGCCGACGTGGGCGCGACGCCCGCGTTGGCGAAGAGCTTGTCCACGTAAGCCTCACGCCCGAGGCTGCCGGTCGCCCGAAAGTCGGGACGGCCGACGAAGTCAATCAGGAAGCGCTCCTCGTTCGCGGCGAGCTGCGCGTCGAAGCCGGGCTGCCCGCCGATTAACCCGCTCGCGATGAGTTGCGCGTCAGCGACGGACGCGACGTAGCGCGGATTCGAGGGCGTGTCGCCGAACGCCGCCTTGTAGGCGCGGATGACGAAGTAGCCGGTCTGCTGGAACTCGGGCGAGAGGAAGAAGGCCGCCGAGACGCCCGCCCGCCTCGCGGCGACGCAGCCGGCGTCCGCGCCGCAGGAGTTGATTTGATTTGTCCAGAAAGCCTGCCCGGCCGGGTCGGCTTGGCGGTTGAGGAAGTCGTGATAGTGCTGGCAGACGAAGGTCGCCGGGTCGTCAATCGGGTTCGTCGTCCCGTCGCTCGCGTCGTTGTCATTGATCTCAAGCTTGACGGAGTGGACGCCCTCGATTCGGCCGCCGGTGACGCGGGAGAGAGAGACGGACACTTCCTCCCGCGGCTCGGCGTAGGCGTCTTCCGAGATTAGTACGGGGATGACCTTCGCCGTCTCTCCGGGGGCGAACGTGACGCGGCCCGTCGACATGACGAAGTCGCCGCGCTGCGTCGCCGTACCGTTCCCGACGGAGTAGGTCACCTCCGTCGTCCCGCTCACATCCCCCGCGCGCCCGAGCGTGACCTCGCCGACCCCGCACTTCTCGGCGGACGAGTAAGTTAAGAACTCGAAGAAGACGAAGGGCGTCGGCGGGGTGGGAGTCGCTTCCGGCGTCGGGGTCGGCAGGGGCGTCGGCAGGGGCGTCGGGGTGGGCGTCGGAGTCGGCTCGGCGGACTGCCGCTCGAACGCGCCGATGTCGCTATGGTCGCCCCCGTTCGCGGGCGGCGTCGCGTTGTCGTTGAACGGGCGCGTGCGTCCGCGCTGGTCTGTCGTCACCGGCCGGTCGTCGAGGTCGCGCGCGCGCCTTGTCGATGGCGGGGCTGCCCGCGAGTAGCGCGTGCGTCGGCGTCGGCCCGCCGTTGCCCGCGAGCGGGCCGAGGTCGGGGTCGAGCGGGGCGCTGCCCGTGCCGACTTGGTCGCTGCTGATGAAACAGCACGCGCCGTCGCCGATGCCGATGAGGTTGAAGCCGGACGAGTTGACGGTGATGGACATGTCGCGCCCTTCGACGGAGGCGGGCGTGAGGTTGCGTGCGACGATGCTGCTCCGATATCGCGCCTCGCCGTGGATGCCGCCGCCGATGCCGTCTCGGCCGCTGCCGCTGCCCGCGTGGCCGGTCGCGTTGAAGACGACCGTGCTCTGCGACATCCGCAGGTTACTCAGGTTGGTGGGGCTGGAGATGCCGCCCCCGTCGCCGCCGTCGGCGTTGCCGTCGGGACTCGGACTGCCGCCGTCGCCGCCGCGCCCGGTGACGTTGCCGCTGACGGTGCAGTTGGTCATCGTCAGGTTCCGGTTGTTGAGGATGCCGCCGCCGTCGCCGCCGGAGCCGGCCGCCCCCGACGTGACGCCCGCCCCGTCGCCGGTGACGTTATCGCTGACGGTGCTGTTGAGTATCGTCATGTCGGAGTCATTGAAAATGCCTCCGCCCGCGCCGCCTCCGCCTCCCGTGCCCTGTCCGAAACTTTCAAAGCTGACGGTGCCTTCGCCCGTCCTGTTGCGGCTGACGAAGCAGTTCGTGACGGTCATGACGCCGGAGTTGAAGATGCCCCCGCCCCGGCCGCCGTCGCCGCCCCTGACGTGTGCTGCGCTGCCCTCGCGCGTCCTGTTGCCGACGACGTTGCAGTCCGTCATCGTCATCGTGCCGGAGTTGAAGATGCCGCCGCCGACCGGCGTGTTGATGCCGCCGAAGCCTCCCCTGTCGCGCGTGCCCATGTCGGTAACGTTGTCGCTGACGGTGCAGCGCGTCATCGTCAAAGTGCCTTTGTTGTGGATGCCGCCGCCGGCCGCGCCGACCGGGTCGCTGAAGGCGTTGGCGCTGATTGCGCTGGTCGTGAAGTTGCCGCTGACGGCGCAATCGGTCAGCGCCAGCGTGCCGTGGTTGAGGATGCCGCCGCCGCCGGTGGAGATGAAATCACCTTCGACCGGGGGGCGGCCGTTGCTGGCGGTGAGGCCGGAGATGCTCGCCGTCACACCGCCGTTGACGGTGAAGACGCGGTAATCTCCGCCGGTGTTGCGCCTTACGAATAGAAGGCTTGCGCCGGGGCCGCTAATCGTGACGTTCGTTGACAGTTCGGGCAGCGCGCCCGTCAGGTTAATCGTTCCGGTGACGCCGAAGCCGATGGTCTCGTCGGAAAACACCTCGAAGCTCGCCTGCTCGATTGCCGCCCGTAGCGTGCATGACCCGGAGGCGTCTGCGCAGAGGCCGTCCGCCAAGTCTGCGTCGGGCGCGTCGCCGAGACTGTTAACGGTGTAGTCAACGGCCGCGCTGCCGCGCGACGGCGATTGCGGCTGGTCGGTTTGCACGGGCTTCCGACCGTGCATCACGGGCGTTAGGCAGGTGAGGGCAAACGTGAGCGCGAGGCCGAGTGCCGGCGCGAAATACTTTCTCATGTGACCTCCTTGAAGGGATTGCGGTGGAAGCGGATGAGTAGGTTGCGTAATGCCGGCGGGAGTGTGTGCTCTCGTCAACGTGAGGTCTAGACGCGGCGGCGGGCGCTCGCCGACACGGACACGAGATACGCGGCGAGCTTATACCTCTTACATGGGCCGGTCAATGGGAACGCTGTCGGGCGCTAAATCATACTCATGAGTGACGTGCGTTGTAGCAGCGCGCGAACAGATTAATCGTCGTTGGGTAACTGTCTGAATCTTTGCGCCATCATTTCAGAAACTGAGGCGGAGGCCGAGTTGAACCTGTCGGGAGTCGCTCGCGGCGGTGGGACGGCCGAAGGTCGCGGCGGGCGTCGCGCCCGGCCCGAAGACGTTGTTCGGCACTTGGTAGTTCGGCCTGTTGAGCGCGTTGAAGCATTCGACGAGGGCTTCGAGACGCAGGCGCTCGGTGAGCGCGAAGTGTCGGCTCAGGCGGAGGTCGAGCGAGGCGAAGTCGAAGCCCCGGCCCGTGTTGCGGCCGACACCTGCGGGGCGGTCGTTGAAGTTCGCGTCGGCGTTACGGTCTGTGCCGGTCAGGACGTTGAACGGCAGACGCGACGCATAGGTGTAGATGTAGCCGAGCTGAAACCCTCCGAGCGCGCGCCGGAGTGGCGCGGCGTCGCCGTCGGCGCGCTCCGCTTCGAGCGTGCCGCTTATGACGAGGCGGTGGCGCTGGTCGTTGTCGGAGAGACCCTTCTCGTCGCGCAGGTCGAAGTTGTTCTGCGGCGAGCTGAAGAAGAAATTGCCGGCGGTGTCAGACGCCTTCGAGAGCGTGTAAGAGACGCGCAAGCCCCCCCAACGCGCCGGGCGTTTCTGGAAGGCGACGACCATCCCGTCGTACCAACTTTCGCCCGAACTCTCGAAGCGGCCGACGTTGCCGAAGTCTGGGTCGGGGCGTCCGAGATTGGCGACGCCGCGCGCACGCGCCTCGGACGCCGTCAGCGTCGGCACGTTCACGTTGCGCGACAGAATCAGGTGCAAGCCTCTCAAACGGAGGTAGCCGATTGATAGTGAAGCGTCGCCGGGCAACTCGCGCTCGACTTGAACGTTGAGCTGCACGCTGTAGCTGTTCTCGATTGCGGGGTCGATGCGCGTCACGTTCGGGCGCGTGGGAAGTTGCGCGGGCAGAATCGACAGCACGCCGGGGAAGACGGGAGCGCCGGGGTCGTTCGGCGCGAGCTGCACGACCAAGTACTTCGAGCCGTCGCGCTGCAAGGCGTTCGAGGTGGCGCGCAAGGGCAGGCGGTCGAAGTAGATGCCTAGACCTGCGCGCAGGACTGTCTTGTGGTCGCCGGGCGCGTAGGCCAACCCGACGCGGGGCGCGAAGTTGTTGGCGTCCGTCTCGATGGGGTCGGGCAAAAATTGCGCGTCGTGGCGCAGCCCCGCGTTGATCGTTAAATCCGCGCGCGGCCGCCACTCGTCCTGCGCGAAGAGGCCGAAGTTCGGGTTCGACTGGAACTGCTCGGCCGCGCCGAACGCTTGCTGAAAGCTGCCGTAGTTGCCCGCGAGAAAATTGGCGCGCGAGGTGAAAGTGTAGACGCCCTGAAATGCGCCGGGGAAGAGAACGTTGACGCGGTTGAGGAGAAAGTCCACGCCGCCTTTGAGCGAGTGCGCGCTGCGTTGCGTCGAGAGGTTATTCGTCAACTCGTACAAATCTATGTCGCGCGCGAGCGGCGAGAAGGTGGCCGTGCCGAAACTGGCGACGCCCGCGATGTTGACGGCCGGCCCCGTGTCGTCGTTGACCGGAGCGGCGAGGCGGCTGCGCGTGAACTGGAAGCGCGCCTCGTTGATGGTGCGGTGCGACAGCGTAGTGACGACGCTTCCGGCGAGCGTCTGGTCGCGCGTGTCGAGTCCCGTCCCGCGACTGACGGCGTTGAGGCCCCCGACCGTGCGCGAGTTGACGGCCGAGATGTCGTAGAGGCTGTAGCGGAGCGTGAGGAGGTTCGACTCGTTCGGCCTGTGGTCTATGCGCGCGAAAAGGTTCGTCGTGTCGTACCCGCCGGGGATGACGCCCGTCTCGACGAGCGACCCGGCGTAGCCGACCTGCGCGAGGCGGTTGTTGATGAGCAGGGCGTCCGAGGGCTGGATTGAGATGACGTTCGAGTCGTTGCGTCGCGTCTGCTCGAAGTTGGCGAAGAGAAACGTCCTGTCGCGCCGCAGAGGCCCGCCGATGCTCGCCCCGTATTGCGCCTGCGTGAGCGGGTCTTTGCGCGGCGCAAGCGGGTTGCGCGCGTCGAGGCGTTGGCTGCGAAGAAAGCCGTAGAGTCGTCCGCGCCAGTCGTTCGTGCCCGACTGCGTGACGACGTTGATGACGCCGCCCGAGGCGCGTCCGAACTCCGCGCCGCCGCCCGACGTGACGACCTGAAACTCGCGGACGACCTCCTGACTGAAGAACGTCCCGGCGAGGTCGGCCGCGTCGTCGTTGGCCGAGAGGCCGTCGACCACGAAGCCGTTGTTGAGGTTGCGCTGTCCGGCGACGGAGAGACCCGTGCCCGGCACGGCCGAAGTTTCGGCGAACCGCTGGACGCTGCCGGTGTTGGTGCGCGAGACGCCGGGCGCGAGCAGCGCGAGGTCGAGATAGTTGCGCCCGTTGAGCGGCAGCTCGTTTATCTCGCGCGGCCGGATGGTCTCCGCCAACTGCGTGCGCGTCGTCTCGACGACCGGGACATCGTTCGTCACATCGACGCGCTCTTCGACGCCCGCCACGCTCATCCGCAAGGGCACGTCGAGCGCCTGACCGACGGTCAAAGTGAATTCAAGTTTGAGCGCGCCGAAGCCGGGACGCTGGGCGGCGAGTTGATAAGTGCCGACCGGCAAGTAGGCGAAGCGGTAGCGGCCCTCGTCGTCGCTCTTCGTGTCGCGGCTCTGATTAGTTTCGGTGTTGGTGAGGGCGACCAGAGCGCCGCCGACGGCCGCTCCGTTTTCGTCCTCCACGCGCCCGCTGAGCGTGGCGGAGGAGACGGCCTGTTGCGCCGTCGCCCTCGGCCCGCCCGCCGGCAGAAGCGTCAATATGATGGCGGCGGCCGTCGCACAAAACCAAAGCCGCCCGCGTTCGGCTTGACCCATCATGCTCATCTCCCTTGAAAAGAGGTGTCGCCACGCCGAGCGGGCCGAGGCCCGTTCGCGCGGGTAGGTACACGGCGGCCGTAGCGGGCATGCGCGCACGCGCGCACGCGCCGACGTTAAGGTGGCCGAGCTTTATTTGAGGCTGCTTGAGTTAGGAATCAGGAGAGCGCATGCGGCGGGGCACGCGGGGCGCATTGACGGCACAACACGTCCGGCGTCTTAGTCGAATCGAACAGGGCGAGGTGAAGTTTCTTGACCGACGGAGGACGGGGGCGCGTCGCGTGAGAGAGTGCGGCCGCGCGCGGTCGGCTCTGATTCATGTAGCCGAACGAGGCGGCCCCGCAACCCGGCGGGCACTGACCCGTGAACGCGCTCGCGGCGACGCTCGTCACAGGCTTTCGCGAGTTCGGCGTCCGCGCACGCGCCGACGAATCTTCCGGCGCGTCGTGCGCGTGATGTGCCTCTACTCCGTCGGCGTGCGCGCCGCTCGTGTGCGACACGTCGTCCCGCGTCTCGTCGCGCTGCGCCTCGTCATCTTGCTTCTCAGCGTCCTGCGTCCTCGACGAATCGTGAGAGCCGCAATGCGAGTCGGACTTCTCAGACTTCTCAGACTCCTCGGACTTCTTCTCCGGCACGACCGGGCGAGTCTTGACCTCGACCTGACAAGCCCCGTGCGTGCACGAGCCTTCGGCGTGAGGCGTCCGGCCCGCGCAGCAGGACATCGTGCAGAGGCGGGCCGACGCGACGCCTTCCAAGGGGACGGCCCCCGCGAGGAGCGCGAGCGTGAGCGCCGCCGCCGCGACGATTCGCGTGACGCTTTGAGAGCGCGGACGCCGTGTATGTGCGCGCGACTCCACCGTGAATACCTGCCGGGAGCGAGGGCGTTGAAATCGAGTTCACACCCTCGCCGAAGCTTCGCGTCTGACGTTATCGCGACGGCCGCCAGCCGGCGGGGAAACTCTCGTCCGTGACGTGCAGCTCGTCGTTGCGCTTGCGCATGATGCGTATGTATTCGAGCGGGTGCTCGGGGAGATGGTGTTTGGTGGCGACCGCATCCCACTGCGACCAGTTGAGCTTGTGCAGCTTCACCTTCTCGCCGCACAGGTTAAGACTCTCGGCCGTGCGGCGCAGGAACTCCATCGCGTTCAGATAAGGGTCGTCATAGAGGAGCGTCTTGTCGCGCACGCGCTTGTCCCACGTCCGAAAGACCTTGTGCGTCCGCTCGTACTCGGCCTCGGTCAGCTCCAGACGAATCATCACGTCCGATTCCTTGCGGCTCTCGCTGGCGAACTGTTTTTGCAGCTCGTCGGGCACGGGGCCGACGACCGGGATCGTTCTCGTGCCGTCCGTCATCATGTGTAGGCCGAGCGTCTCGACCTCGGTCTTGCGCCCGCCGAGCTTCGTCCACATCGCGAACGCCGGCCCGCCCATCGTCTGCCGCGTCGGCCGACCCTCGGTCGGGTGGATGGCGACGGAGTTGTCGTCATAGTAGGCGTCGATGGGCATGCTGCGCGCGGCGAAGGTGAGAAAGTAGCGGTTCGTCTTCGCCCTCACCCAACGCACAAGCCCGGCGTGCGTCATCGGGTTGACGGTCGTGAAGCTGTCGTCGGAGAACTCCGTGATGGTGTAGGTGGTCGTGCCGCGGCCGAAGACTTCGTTGCCGCGCGCCGCGATGAAGTCGATGCTTTTGGGCGCGGACGGCTTGTCGAGCTTGTACTTGACGGCCGCCTGCACCTCGAAGTCCTCGTCCGGGTTCTCGATGCGGGACAGGAGTGTGACCGTGCCGTCGGAGGCGAAGCGGAAAAGCATCGGGTCCGCCGCCGACGACTCCATCCTCCACGTGCCGACGATGTTAAAGGGGCACGGCTTCGGGGCTTCGGTCGGCGCGGGCCTTTGGCCGAAGGCTGCCGCGCCGAACGCCAGCGACGCGAGCAAGAGTGAGCAGATAAAGACGGTTCGTTTCAACATTTCGAGACCTCCCTTTACACTTCTTCATGCGCGCGAAACGGGCCTGAAGAGTGAGGGCCGCCGCCCCCCGGCGGCCCTCACCCCCCGTCTCGGCGCGCGTTAGGCGGGCGCGGCCATTACCCGATGGAGACCGCGCCCTTGGCCCACTTCTCGCCTCTGGCCCAAGCGGCCTCCCGCTCCAACTCTTCCACAATCTTCGCCGCGTCCCTATGCGCGCGCGCCGCCTGCACCGGAACGGGATCCATCCACGAGACCGTCTTGAGAATCTGGCGGACGGAAGCCATGGCCGGTGTCTTGCAGTTGCGTGAGAGGTTGTCGTTGAAGAGGAAGAGCATGCCGGTGTGCTGGTCGATGTTGTTGTCGAGGCCGGGGTGATCCCAACGGAAGAGGCGGAAACGGATGGTCTCTATCTCGTCGGGGTCGCCGGTCAGGAAGTGCCAGCCCGGCAGGTTGGCCCGGTGCATGTGGGCGAAGTGCTTCATCGCCGCCGGGCTGTCCTGTTCGGGCTTGAGCGTGATCGAGTACATGAAGGTGTCGACGCCGATGCGCCCTTTGAGTCCCTCGTAGACCCGCTTGAGGTTCGACGTGACCGCCGGGCAGATGCCGTCGCACTTGGCGTACATCATGTTGACCAAGGTGATTTTGCCGCGGATGAGGTCGTCGTAGAACTTGAACTTTCGGCCGTCGTAGTTGGTGAGCAGGGCGTTCGTCAGGTACTCACGCTTCTGCGCGGTGGCCGACGTTTCGGTCGCCGGCTTGGTTAAGAATTTTCTTCTGTCCATGAGCTATGCATCCCCCTTCCTGTAGTTGGGGTTGGGGATGAAGTTGGGGTTGTTGTTGGACGAGACGTCGCCCTCGTCATCCCCGACGATGTCCCAACGCACCATCATCACCGTGTCCTCGTGGTTCATGTTGTGGCAGTGAATCAGATACCGGCCCTTGAAATCTCTGAACCGCATGAAGATTTCGACCTGATCGCGGCCGGGGCCGAGCCTGATGACGTCCTTGCGGCCGGTCTCAAGCGGCGGGGGCGGCCCTTCGCCCGGCCCGCCCAAGGTGGTCGGCAAGCCACGCGAAAGGGTGCGGAACTCCTCGAAGTGGATGTGGACGGGGTGCACCCAGCCGGTGACTGGCAGCGCACTCCGGAGAATCCACCTCTCGGCGGTGTTGCGGACAATGAGCGCGTCGCTGCGATTCTCGTCAAAGATCTTCCCGTTGATTTGGAACACGCCGTTGACGAGGTCGAAGTTCCAGATTCTCGTGCCGACCGCTTCGTTGAGGTCGAGGTCGGGGTACGTGCAGAGCGTCGAGGGGACTTGGCTGTTGTCCGCCTCGTCGCCGACCACCCTGAACTCCATGGCGATGTTGGCCAGGTTGGGCGGCAGCGGGTTGGGCGGCGTGCCGCCGACAGTTCCGTTCGCGTTGTTGCGGAGGTAGATGTGGTCGCCGATTTGGTTACCGGAGAAGTCGAGCACGAAGTCGTACCGCTCGGCCGCGCCCAAGATGAGCGTGTCCGAGTCGATGGGGCTTTGGAGCAGGTTGCCGTCGGTCGCGATCACCTTGAAGGGCCGCGTGGCGAGCGAGTCGTTCGTCGTCAGGGTGAGAGTCCAGACGCGCGCCGGGCCGGTGTTGAGGATGCGGAAGCGGTACTTGCGTCGGTTGACGTTGAGGAACGGCTGAACCGCTCCGTTGACGCAGAACTTGTCGCCGCCCGCGGGGGCCGTGCCGCCGTTCGGGCCGCCGAACAGACGGCCGTCGGGGCAGAAGGTTTTGGAGGAGAGGATGAGCGGGATGTCGTGAACGCCATAGCCGCTCGGCAGGCGCAGCGCGTCTTGGCTCGTGTCGTTCTCGTTGCCCGTGTCGCGGTTGTCGAACATAAAGTACATGCCGGCGAGGCCGCGATACGTGTTCTGCGACGTGAACTCGGCGCGGTGGTCGTGATACCACAGCGTGTTCATGGCCTCTTTCGGGTCGCCCAACGCGCCGAACGCCGGGTCGGTGAAGCCCGCGCGGACGTTCGGGTAGAGGTTGTCCTTGAATTTGCCGGGGTTGAAGAAGTCGGCCGCGAAGCCGTCGGACTCGGAGGCGGTGTGGCCGTTGTGAAGGTGGGTCGTCGTCTGCTCGATGCCCCACCCGCCGCTGCCGAAGTGGTTGAGCGGCAGGTTGTTGCGGAAGCGGACGAGGACGGGGACGTTCGCCTGCGTGATGAACGTCGGGCCGGGCACGATTCCGTCGTAGCCCCAGATGGGCGTCGGCGCAAGCTCCGGGTGGAACTGGTGTGTCCCCGGCGTCACGTTCATGTCGTAGAGCACCTGCGGGAGGAACTGACTCCACTTCTGGTGCTGTGCGCGCGCCGCTTCGCCGTTATTGATGTTGGCGTGCTTGGTCGGCGCGGGGTTGAGCGACGCGACCGACTGTTTGATGGGCGGAATCGGGAGTGCTTGGACGAAGGCGCTCGTCGGGGGACTCACGCCGGGGTTGATGAGGCAGTCGCTGGTCTGGGCGTAGGCGGTCGTTTCAAAGAGGTGCGTCGGGAATGACTTAGTAGAAGTGATGACGGCGGCGGCTCCACCGGCCGCGACGCCTATCTTCAGTGCCTTTCTTCTACTCATCCCGGACGCATGTTTATGTTTTCCCTTCTTTTCTCTCACCTGTTTGGTGGGCACGGCTTCTCCTTTTATCCTCAGCGGGGAGGCGGTCTGAGGCCGGATAAAAAGGTGTGAGCGCGCCTTGCAGGAAACAGCCCGAGCGGAGGGAAGGGGAAGTAACAATCGCCCCGTCGGGAGAGGCAGTCTAGTCGGCCTAACACATCGGACGCGCAAGAAAGTCGCCTGTCGGCAGCGATTCGTGCGCGACGCTGGTTCCGTGCGTAAGGCGCTCGCCCTAGTTTTTTACCCTACCTGAGTTCGTTGACGTGAGACTCGGTCTTGCGACCGAATCAGTTCGTTACCGGAAGCGAGGCTGACAGCGAGAACTGTCAGGCTGATATTACGAGGAAGTGAAGACGTTGTGAGTTGCGAGGCCGATGGCGTGAGGCGTCCCACGTCAATGGAGCCGAACCGAGTTGCCAAATGGAAAAGTTGAAAACTCAAGAAGTGAGTTTGGGGCAGGCGGGTTAATATCACACCACCCGATTGCGGTCAAGAAAAAAGATGGCGCGGCTCGTTAAAATAAACCAACGTGCTCATCCGCGCACGACTTCGGTAAACTCTTTCACTTATATCAGAGGACGAACGCGCGCGTGTCCGGTTGTGACTGACCCGCCGAAGACGAAACTTTACGGTTCAGATTGTCGTGAGAACGGGAGTCGTCGCGCCGTGCGTGGCGCTCAAAATGGCGCGCGCGGCGACGCCCTTTCGGACGCTCTGCCGCCTGACGGCCGCCGCCCGTGTGGCCGAAGAAATTGGTTGACACGCGATAGAGGGGTAGGATAGTGTTCCGCCGCATCGCGTAGAACAAGCTGGTTGCAAGCAAATTCGCCTCATCATAGGCAGAATTCTCACGAGCCTGCGCTGCCCAACACACTCGCCTAATTCGCAGCCTTTGGCGTCTGAGTATTCCGGCAACTTCACCTTTCATGGAATCAGCTCGGAGGTGCGCATGAACATCCAAGATTACACGCAGGGCCCGATCACCCAGACCCCACAGTGCGGGGAAGGGAGTGGTGGGAGCACTGCGGGCGGCCCGACGCAGTGTGGTGGGATTCACACCTGTGGTCAGACCTGTCAGCCCCCGACCTGCGGGGGCGTTACCGTCTGCGGGGGCATTCAAACCTGCGGCCAGTGCGAGCCCCAGAATCTCCAAGCAGCACTGGCCCCCACGATCACGCAGGGCGGCCCGACGCGCTGCGGCGGCATCCAGTCGTGCCTCGCCCTGATTACCTGCGGCGGCCCGACGCGCTGCGGCGGCATCCACACGTGCGGGCCGACCTGTTTCCCGACGTGCGGCGGGCCGACGCAGTGCGGCGGCATCCACACGTGCGCCGGGCAGACCATCTGCCAAGGCATCACGTGCGGCGGCGCGACCATCTGCGGCGGCGTTCACACGTGCGGGCCGACGTGCTTCCCGACGTGCGGCGGGCCGACCGTCTGCGGCGGCATTCAGACCTGCGCTCCGCACATCACCTGTGGCGGCGTGACAGTCTGCGGCGGCATTCACACGTGCGGGCCGACCTGCTATCCGACCTGTGGCGGGCCGACGCAGTGCGGAGGCATCCAGTCTTGCTCACCGCAGATTACGTGCGGCGGGCCGACGCACTGCGCGGGCATTCACACCTGCGCCGGGCAGACCATCTGTCAGGGCATCACGTGCGGCGGGCCGACCGCCTGCGGCGGCATCCGGACGTGCAGCCCCTTCTGCGCCAACGTCACGGTGGGCGGCCCGCAGTGCGGGGTCACCGTATCACCGGACTGCACGGTACAGACGTTCGGCTGCCCCTTCTAGGCGGTAGGTCGCAACGCTTAGCTTTGTCCTAAGACGAAGAGACGGTCCTATCCGTCCTAGCGGGTAGGGCCGTCTTTTCCCAACCACCCTGAGTATGTTTGTTGACCCCGGCAACGTGGCCTACTTCCTCGCGGAGAGGCGGCTGCTCGCGTTCGACTCGGTCGTCGACGGCGACTTCATGATCGTCGATCAGACGAGCCGGAACCGCAACCTGAAGATCGTCCGGCGGAAGTCGCCGGGCTTCTTCATCAAGCAGGTGAGTTTCCGTTCGCCGGAATACATGCAGTCGATGGGGCGCGAAGCGGCCTGCTACCGGCTCGCGACACAGCACCCGCAGTTCAGCGCCCTCCGCGCGCTGATGCCTGAGTTCCACCACTTCGACCCGGTCAACCACGTCCTCGTCATCGAGTTGCTCAGCGACGGCGAGAGCCTCTGGGAATATCATCAGAGGGTCGGCGGCTTCCCCATCGAGATAGCACGGCTCCAAGGTGAGACGCTCGGCTCGTATCACGCCCAAGTCAATGCGGACGCCGCGCAGGGCGAGGCGGGAGTCTTCGCCAGACAGATTCCGTGGATTCTCTCGCTTCACGAGACGAACCCGGCCTACCTCGGACAGGTCAGCCAAGGAAACGCGCAGCTCATCGGCATCCTTCAGCAGTACCCGGAGTTCGAGTCCGCCCTGTCACAAATCAAGGCCGGCTGGAACTACTCGGCCCTCATCCACGGCGACATCAAGTGGGAGAACATGATGCTCTGCTACGACGGCAGCGCGCCGCCGAGGCTCAAGATAATCGACTGGGAGATTGCCGACGTCGGCGACGAGTGCTGGGACGTGGGCGCGGTCATTCAGGCATATCTCACCTTCTGGGTCTTCAGGCTACCCTTGGGCGGCGGGGCCGCCGTGGCCGAGGCCGCCGCGTCCGCGCCCTTGGACGCCGAGAGCATCAAGCCCGCGCTGGCCGCCTACTGGAACGCTTACGCCAACGCGCGCGGACTCGACGCCGGGGCTTCGCGGCAGACGCTCGTGCGCTGTATGAGTTGCGCGGCGGCGCGGATGATTCAGACCGCGTATGAGAGCATACAGATGACGCCGCAGATTTCTCCGTACGCGCTCACGAAGCTGCAAATGAGCATGAACATTCTGCGAAACCCGGAGGCCGCGGTCGCCGACTTCGTCGGACTGTGAGGGATGATGAGTCTGAACGGCGAAGGTAGCCGCGCCATCAAAGAGGTGCTCGGGGCGATTAAGGTCGCCTCGCCCCACGAGTTCGACTTCGCGGGCCGAAGCTTTGCCGTCCACGGCGTCGGTCACCAACATGGCGGCCATCAACACGCGGGGCATCAGCACGGCGGACATCAGCACGGCGGGCATCAACACGCGGGGCACGCCGCGCCCGACCCGCATGCGGAAGCGTTCGTGGCTACTCTGTCGGCGTACCTGTACGAGTACGCCTACAGTCGCCCCTTCGTCGGCCGTCTGCCGGAACCCGCGACGCTCGACCTTTCGATAGACGCGGGGCTTTTGGAAGCCCTCTCGATGGCGAACACGACGCGCGACCGCTGGGAGCACGGCTGGACAATCGCGCAGATTCTACAGCACGGGCAAATCTCCGCGCAGAAGGGGAGCCTCAGGCGCAACCTCTGGCCGGGACAGTTTCTCAGTAAGGACGGGCCTGCGTCCGTCCCCCGACCGGGGGCGGAGATTTCCGTCTTCTACGCGAGAGAATCGCGCTCGCTACAGAGCGGCTTCTACTACGCCTTCGGCGAAGAGGCCGAGGAGGTAAGCGACGGACTCGGCCTCGTCAGACTCTACTGGAACGTCTCGTTTGAAGGCGCGCCGCGACTCGTCGGCCTCGTCACTTCGAGGCTCAACCGCTTTCGCGTCCCGTTCCGCGTCAAGTTCGCCACCGCCCGCAGCCAGTTCGAGCGGACGGACGTGTCGGTCGTCTACCTCGCCAAGCGTTTCTTCCGCATCGCCGCCGAGTTGATGCTCGACGTGCATCCGGAGATTGAGGACGCGCTCGGCGACGAAGTTCCGCTCTTCAGCAAGAGGCTCGCGAAAGGGCTCGGCGTGGCGGAAGACCCCGGCACGGGTGAGAGCTTCGGGCAGAGCCGCTGTCATCGCTTGGCCGAGAGCGTCTGGAGTTGTTACCTGCGCGGCGAGCAGACGACCGAAGCGCGTTGGGACGAGTTCGGACGGCTGCTCAAGCAGAGCGGCCTCGACCCGCATCACACGCACCTCAACTCCGGTTCACTGGACTGGTACGAACTGCCGCCGGAGGTGGCATGAGCCGACAGCTCGAAAGCACGTTCGACATGGTCGAAGAGCCAGCCGTCTTGAAATCGGCGCACCGCCAAGTGTTCGTCGAGACGGCCGCCGCGCTCGGCGCGAAGGTCTGCCGCGACGCGCTCTGGGCGAAGGAGAGGTGCAACTGGCTCGGGCCCGCGATGGAGCCGCTCGGCGGGCGCTGGCGGCAGGTGCATAAGATGTTCGGGCCGGAGTTCTACGGCGGCACGTCGGGCGTCGCCCTCGCGCTGGCGACACTTCACCGTGTGAGCGGCGACCGCGTCTTTCGGCGGACGGCGCTCGGCGCGTTGCGTCACGCGCTCCCGCGCGCCGAAGACATCGAGCCTCACGCGCGCCTCGGACTCTACAGCGGGTGGCTCGGGATAAGCTTGGCGGCGCTCAGGGTCGCCGACCTGCTCGACGAAGACTCGCTGCGCGGCCCGGCCGTCGGCCTCGTCAATTCGTTGGCCTCGGACGAAACCGACCTAGGGAACGAGGACGTGCTCGCCGGTTGCGCGGGCGCGATAGTCGCGCTGCTGCGTCTGCGCGAGCAGTTCATCGACGACGACTCCCTCATCGACTTCGCGTCGCGGCTCGGCGACCACCTGATAGGGACTGCTGTGAAGGACGAGCGCGGCTGGTCTTGGGGCAAGCTGCACGAGCCGACTTCCGGCGCGTTCGGCAACCTCACGGGCTACTCACACGGCGCGGGCGGCATCGGCTGGGCGATGCTCGAACTCTACGCCGCGACCGGCGAGGCGCGCTTCCGTGACGCGGGCGAGGCGGCGTTCCGTTATGAGCGTCACTGGTTCGACGCGGCGAAGGGGAACTGGCCCGACTTGCGCGACCCCGAACTCTCGGGGGCCTCGCGCGAGCAAGGCCCGAGCTTCATGAACGCTTGGTGTCACGGCGCGCCGGGCATCGCGCTCGCGCGGCTGCGCGCCTACGAGATGCTCGGCGACGAAGTCTGCCGGCGCGAAGCCGAGACCGCCATCGAGACGACGACGGCCAACCTCTACGGCAACGTCGAGATGAGTCAGACCAACTACTCCCTCTGTCACGGCCTCGGCGGAAACTCCGAGCCGCTCGTCTACGGCGCGCAGGTGCTCGGCCGTCCCGACCTGTTCGCGCGGGCCGAGGAGGTCGCCCTGCGCGGCATCGAAGCTTACGAGGCGCAGAGGCTACCGTGGCCCTGCGGCACGCCCGCGACGTTGGAGACGGCCAACCTCATGCTCGGGCTGGCCGGAATCTCTTACTACTATCTCAGAATGGCCGACCCCGAAGCGACGCCCTCGCTCTTGATATTTCTACCGGACACGCCCGCGCGGCTTCGGACGAGTCTCGTCGAGGCCGCCGAGGGTCGCCCGTAAAGCCGACTCGACCTCACGCGCAAGGAGTAAGGAGGCTGAGGTGAATAACTGCTATCTGGTCAGCGCCACGACCATCAATGCATACTGGGCGCACGGACTCCTCTACATCGGGGCCGAGGGCCACGCCGAGTGCCCGCAGCTCGTTAACATCTCCGAGACCCCTTTGACCATCTACCCGCCCGAGTATCAAGTGACGACCTGCGCCTGCCCGCAGATAGGCAGCTTCCCTTACAACGTACACGCATGGTTTCACCTCGCCGAGCAGCCTGAGACGGTGACGGTACACACGGCCTCGGGGCCGCAGAAGGTGGAGGTCAAGACCTTCCCGTCCGACCTCGTCGAGGACGTGACCACGCCGTCGGCCCTGACCGACGCGACGGCCGAGGGCGAGGTGGTCGGCATCTCCCCGAACAGCTTCGACGTGGGCCGCGCGATAAGCGACGCCGTCAGTAAACTTCAGAAGCTCTACCCCGGCAACGTCAACGCGACGCTGGTCGAGACCGGAGTGGTCGCCGCCGGCTCGCCCGTCGGCCTCGCCTTCCTCTACGTCAGGATGAGGCAGAACGAAGAGGCGAAGAAGAGGTCGAAGGCCGCGAAGAAACGTTCGGAGTAGGCGGAGTCAAGTCCGACAGCCGAAGCACAAACGTCCCACCAACTCACACACCGAAGGAGTGAAAGCAATGGCAACCAGCAGAAAGAGTTCAAAGAAGGCGGCGGCGAAGCCGTCCGCAGGGAAGCCGCCCATCACGACGGTCGTCGGCGAAGATAAAGCCCCTATGACGACCCTCGCTCTCGGCGAGGAGCACGTCGTGACGACACTCGTGGGCGAGCACGCACAGCCGAGTCAGGAGTTTTCGGCCGCCGTCGAGGCGTCGGAAAAGAACGAAGGCGGGGGGGCCGCGACGACCGTCGTCGGCGAGTCTTGGCACCCGCATCTGCCCATCACGACGCTGATGCTGGGCGAGGAAGAGGGCGGCGGCGGCACGGTCTTTACCACGTTCCCCTCCGGCGAAGAGTCCGCCGCGACGACGGTCGTCGGCGAAGAGGGAGCGGGCGGACGCGCCGATATGGCGTCGACGATGGCGACCGGCGAAGAGGGCGGCGGTGGCCCCGTCACGACGGCGACCGGCGAGCAGGGCGGCCTCCTCACGACCGAGGCCCTCGGCGAGGAAGGCCCCATCGTGACGACGGTCTTCGGGGAACACTCTTACATCTCCTACACGACGACCGTCGTCGGCGAAGAAGGCCCGGTCGTGACGACCATCGTCGGCGAGCATCATCACGTCCCCGTCATCACCACGGTCGCGGGCGAAGAGCCGCAGGGCGGCGGCGGCGGTGGCGGCCCGTTCGGCAGTTTCTAAAGGAGGCTTCGACGCCTCTCATCCGAAACGCGAGACGCATCCGACGAATACGTGAGTCAGGAAACAGTAACGACACGCGAGAGCGCCGCCCCGGCCGCGGAGGCCGGGAGCGTCCTCGTGGTGGGCGGCGACACGGACCCGAACCTCGCCGCGCTGCTCGGCTCACTTGCGCGACGCGGCGTCGCGCACGAGGCGTTGCTCGTCGGCGCATACACGCACCCGCGCGTGACGTGGGACTTGGACAACGACGCGCTCGTCATCGGCGGCGCGCCGGTGCGCCCGCGCGCCGTCTTCATCCGCAACGACGTCTTCACGGGGCTGGCGTCGCGGCGACCCGAACCGTTCCAGAGGGCGCTGGCGTGGTACACGACCATCCACGGATGGGCCGTCGCCCACCGCGAGGTGCGCATCACGAACCGCGCCAGCGCGCTCAACGTGACGAACAAGCCGCACGTCCTCTGCCTCGCGCGCGAGGTCGGCCTCGACGTCCCTTCGACGGTCGTCTCCAACGACTTCGAGCTGCTCAGCCGAGAGCTTGAGACGCGCGCTCTGGTGGCGAAGCCGGTCAACGGCGGCGATTACACCAGAGAGCTTTCCGAGGTGCTGCAATCGGCCCCCGTGCTCGATGCGAGTCTGCCCGCGCCCGCCGTCGTGCAGGAGCGACTTGTCCCGCCCGAGATTCGCGTCTACCGCGTCGGCTCGCGCTTCTTCGCCTACCAACTCGTCGCCGACGCGCTCGACTACCGCGCGACGTCCGACTGCGAGGTCGTCGCGCTCGAAGTCGAAGACCTGCCCGAAGGGTTGACGGACAAACTCCGCGCTCTGACGGATAGTCTGCACATGGACTTCGGCGCGGCCGACTTCAAAGCCTGCCCGCGCACGGGCCGCCTGCTCTTTCTCGAAATCAACAACGGCCCGATGTTCGCCGCCTTCGACGCCGTCTCCGACAACCGTCTGACAGACGCGCTGGTAGACTTCCTCTGCCGTTGACGGCGGCGCGCCCCGAGCGATGAGCCACGAGCACGCCACGCCGCCCGAAGTCCGGCAAGCTCTCGACCGACTCTTCCGCTCCGTCTGCATCCACTCCGTCGAATCCTTCTCATACCCGCACGCCTTCGTTCCCACGCCGCCGCCGCCGCCGACGGCCGTCGGCGCGGAAGAGAGACGACGCCTCGTGCGAGCCTTGCGCGACACGCTCTACGCGCGTTGCTACGCGCGCCCGCCCGTCGATGTGCGAAGCGGCTCGGCTGCCGACGACGATGCCGGAGACTCAAGAGTTTCCGACGAACCCGTCAGCGCGGAAGAGTTCGCGCGCCGTCTCTCGGCCGCGAACCGCGGGCGCGATGGATGGCTCGCGGGCTGGCGCGTCGAGTCCGTCGGGGCGGGTGGTGTCGTCGTCGTCGCGCGCGGAGCGTCGCGTCGCGTCGCGCGGCCGGGCGACTACGCGCTTGCCTTCGCCGAAGACGTGCCGCCGTGCGTCGGATGCGCGGTCACTTTGCGCGTGCGTAAAGAATCGCTGACCGTGCAGGAGGGCGTCTATTGCGCGCTCGGCGAGCAGTCGCCGCGCACGCACGAAGAGAGCGACGTGATTCGCGTCTACTTCAACGCGCCCGTGTCGGCGTCGCTCAGTTTGACGGAGGCCGCGACGACGCACCTCAACGAGTGGGGCGTCCCGTTCACACTCAAAGTCATGCTGCGGCGCGGGGAGAGAGACCGCCGCGACTCGGCCGTGCTCTACCTCCCGCGCGGCCGCCATCGAAGCCTCTTTCAGTTGTTAGAAAAACTTCCGGCGCAGTTGTTCTCACAACTCAGGCCCGGCGTCCCTCTCTTCACGAAGCCGCTCGGCGTCGGCGTCGGACTCGCCGAAAGCCCGCTCGGCGGCGAGAGCTTCGGCATGCACCGCTGTCGCTTGTTGGCCGAGTCAATCGTTGATGCGTGGCTCGGCGAAGGTCAGGACGCGGAGTCGCGATGGCGCGCGGCCGAACGCAGATTCGCCGCCGAAGGCTTGTCGCTCGCACGCGCCTACCTCAACCCCGGCAACGAAGACGTGTACGACCCGTCGCCGTCCGCCTCTTTCGCGCGTGACACTTCAAACGTCGGCGAAGCGTTCCGCGTACTCACGCGCGCAAACGTCGGCGACTACTTGCGCGCGCGCGGCCTGTCGGTCGGTGAGGGCGAAGGCGTGGGGGCGTGGCGAGTGACCGAGCGACACAGCCGCAATCAAAACTTCGTCGTCACCCGCGAGGACGACGGCGCGCAAGGTTTTTTCGTCAAGCAACTACGCGCGCAAGACCCCGAGAGCTTCGCGATGCTGCGGCGCGAGGCGCACGTTTACGAACTCGCCCGACGAGACGCGGACTTCGCATCGTTGCGTGAAGTCGTGCCGCCCTTCTTCGGCTTCGACGCCGCCGCGCGGGCGACCGTACTAGGCGCGCTCGACGGCGAAAGCCTCATGCAACTCCAACAACGGCTCGGCCGCTTTCCGTCGGCATTCGGGCGCGCACTCGGCCGCGCGCTGGCACTCGTGCACAGTCGCGTCGGGCGCACAGCGTCCGGCGACCCTCCGCGCGGCGTCTTCAATTTAGAGCCGCCCGGCATCTTCACGGCGCACCGCGACGGGCCGCTCGTGCGTTGGCTCGGGCCGGGGCAGATGCGGCTCGTCGAACAAGTGCGCGAGCACGCGCTCCTCGCGCGTGTGCTCGACGGGATGGCCGCGACGTGGCGACACGACAGTTTCATTCACGGCGACATCAAGTTCGAGAACTGTGTCGTCGTGGACGGCGCGGGCGCGGGCGACGCTTCGGACTCGGAGGCGCGCGCTGAAATCAAACTCGTGGATTGGGAGTTGGCGGACTTCGGCGAGGCCGCGTGGGACGTGGGCGCGTTGACGCAAGCCTATCTCGCGCTCTGCCTCTCTCACGCCCCGGCGGGCGCAGCCTTGCGCGAACAACTTCAAACGTCGGCCATGAGTTTCGATAGCATGCGCCGCGCCGTCGTCGCTTTCTGGCGCGCGTACCGCGAGGAAGCCTTTCCGGACGAGACGACGCGCGTGAAGTTCATTGAGCGCGCGATGCTCTGCGCGGCGGCGCGTCTGATTCAATCGGCCCTCGAAGTGATGCACGGGCAGCCACGTCCGACGCCGCTCGCCCTCACGTTCCTCTCCGCGAGCATCGAGGTCGCGTCCGGCACGCGCGAGACCGCGCGCTGGCTCGGCTTTGACGATTAAGCGCGCGGCCGCAATCGAAAGCTTAATGAGAGGCAGGGAGCAGAGAGAGAGAGAGGGG
>DASUNL010000024.1:0-3578 GCA_036277175.1 Pyrinomonadaceae bacterium
GTCTCGTTGCGGTCGGGGAAGGGAAGCTCGCGCTCGTACGGGTCGCCGGTCTGAAGCACGCGGCGGACGGCAATCGAGGGGTCGTCGAAGACGCCGCCCCGGAAGCGTTCGAGCAGGCCGAAGAGGTCGAGCGCGCGCACGTCCTCTTCCGCGACGCGCGCGGCGCGAAGCATCGGCGCGTTGACTTGGGCGAGATGCCCGTCGAGGTGCGCGACCGCGTGACCGTCGGCCGCCTCCGCCAGAACGTGCGGCGCAAATCCGCGCTCGGCCAGAAGCCCCGCGAGCACGCCGAAGCGTTCGAGGCGGTGCTCCGAGGCGCGGACGGAAAGAAACGTCGCCGACTCGCGCGGCTCGGCGAGACGAAGCGCCTCCTCGCGTTGCAGGTCGCGCGCGACCTGCGCGCCGACGGCCGCGAGCAGAGGTCTATCCGTCTCGTCGAAACCTCCGCGCAGACGCAGGAGCAAAGCCCCGACCGCGCGCCCCTCGTGTCTGAGCGGCACGGCGACGCTCGTCAGCGCGCCTCCCATCGTAAACGCGCCGCTCGTCGTCGCCGCGTTGCCGTTAACAGAAGCGTTACCGTTCGTCTGCGCGGACGTAGTTTCCGCGCCCGTCACAATCAGCTCGCCCTTGCGTATCACACGCTCGCAGAGGCGGACGCCCTCGCGCCACGCGGAGTTGCGGTGCGGGTCGGCCGAAGCGCCCGCGACCGTGGACGCGCGCACGCGCGCGGCAGGCACGGCCGCGCCCGTCTCGTCGAGACAGAAGACGACCGCCTCGTCGAGCGGCAAGACCGTGTCGAGAAGCTTCAACCCGCTCGCGAGTCGCGCCGCCGCCTCCGCGCCTTCGAGCGACGCCGCCTCCGAGACGGCGCGCCGCACGCTCCCCGAGAGCGTCGCGTCAACGACCCAGAGCCGCCACGCCTGCACGGCGCACGCGGACGCGAGCGCGGCGAGCGCGGCGGGCGCGAACACGATGTCGAGCGCGAGCAGGCGCGACGCGAGCAGACTCGCCGCGCCGAGCAGGGCGGGCGCGCCGACGACGTAAGGCACGGCGCGTCGCGCGCCCAAAACCTCGACGAGGAAGCCGGTCGAGAGCGCGGCCGCGCCAATCATCAAGTAGACGACCCACTCCTGCGGCGCGACCGAGTTGCCCTGCGGCCCTTCGAGCACGAACAATCCTTGCAGCGGCGCGAGCAGGCCCGTCTGCCACAGCGCGCACGCGAGGAGCGCGACCGCGAGCGAGAGCGCGACGGAGACGAAGCGGGATTTGAGCGACGGGGTGGCTAAATGTTTCAAGGCTTCAAAGGGAGGGAGGACGCGGGCAAGCGGCGGGTCTCAAAGTTCGGGCCGGCGCTTGAGGTCACCGGCCCTACAAGAAATATACAACGCGCGCGCGCGCCGCGACAAGAAGATTATTAGAAGCGGTCAGCTTTCAGCTTTCAGCAGTCAGCTTTGAGGGAGCGGGCGAGAGGCGTGGGGAAAGGGCGGCGGCGATGATCGCGAGGGCGGCAATGATAGCGGCGGACGGCCGTGAGCTGAACGCCGAGTGCTGAGTGCTGAACGCTGAGTGCTTATAGCGAAGCGAGGGCGTCGAGCAGTTCCGCCTCCTCTTCGTCGGAGACGGTGCGCAGGTCGAGGGCGACGCGGTCGTCCACGATGCGCGCGACCACGGGCACGGGCGCGGCCGTTCGCAGACGCTCTTCGAGCGCGGCGGCCGAGAGCGTCTGGTGTGTGAGTAGAACGAGCGTCGTCGGCGGGTGCGTCGTCGGGGCCGAGCCGCCGCCGACGGCCGAGCGCCCGGCGGCCGTGTCGAGCTTAAGCGACGACGCACCCGTGCGCTTCGAGAGCTTTTTGACGAAGGCGCGCGCGCGTCGTTCGAGCGCGTCCGCCGTCGCGGCGAGCATGCGGAGCGCGGGGACTTCCGTGGCGGCCGCGCCGCGTCGGTGCGCGTCGAGCGTCGCTTCGAGCGCGGCGTACGTGAGCTTGTCGGCGCGCAGCGCGCGGTAGAGCGGGTGTCGCCGCAGACGCTCGACGACCTCCCGGCGTCCAACGACGAGTCCGGCCTGCGATGCGCCCAACAATTTGTCGCCGCTGAAGGTGACGACGTCCGCGCCCGCCTCGATTGATTCGCTTATGACCGGCTCGCCGACGAGACCCAGAGGCGCGAGGTCTGCGAGCGCGCCCGAGCCTGCGTCCTCGTAGAGCAGAAGGCCGCGCTCGCGCGCAAGCGCCGCGAGTTCTTTGAGCGCGGGCGCGGACGTGAAGCCGACGACGCGATAGTTCGACGGGTGGACTCGCAAGATGAGGCGCGTCTCCGAAGTGATGGCCCGCTCGTAGTCGGAGAGTCGCGTGCGGTTGGTCGTGCCGACCTCGACCATCGACGCGCCCGACTCGGCCATCACGTCAGGCACGCGGAAGTCGCCGCCGATTTCGACCAACTCGCCGCGCGAGACGACGCACGCGCCGCCGCGCGCGAGCGCCGTCAGGACGAGCAGCGCGGCGGCCGCGCAGTTGTTGACGACGAGCGCGTCCTCCGCGCCCGTCAACTCGGCGAGCAACTCCGCGCAGCGCGCGCCGCGACGCCCGCGCGCGCCCGTCTCCGCGTCGTATTCGAGCGTGCAGTAACCGGCGGCCTCGCGTGCGAGCGCGCGGCGCGCGGCCTCCGAGAGCGGCGCGCGGCCGAGGTTCGTGTGGAGGATGACGCCGGTCGCGTTGATGACGCGACGCAGACGCCTGCGCTCCTGCGCCTCGACGCGCCGCCCGAGTCTCCGCGCGGCCTCTTCGAGCAGAGCCTCGCGCGTCAGCCCCGACTCAACGGACGCCGCGACGCCCCCGCGACCCTCGCGCGCCAACATCTCCGCGCGCAACTCTTCGACCACCTCGCGTGCCGCCGCCGCGAGACGCTCCGCGCCCGTCCGCGCATCGAGCGCACGCGCCTCCGGCGTCCGCAACAGAGCGTCCACGGAAGGCAACGCGCGCAGCGGAGAGTTTTGCGAATCGGTCTTAGGCATCGGGCAGGCAGCTTATCATAATTACGGGAGCGCCGCGTTTCGTCCTCACGGGCGGGCGCGGCGTTCCCGTCCGCGCCGCGCGCTTCGTTAACAAATCGGTCTCCGAGTAGGCGCGCCGCGCCGGGCGCGATTCACAAATCCATCCGGGCGACGTTATTTAAATGTAGGAAATCTACCTCACCCGGAGGAGTCAAACATGGCAGTCGTCAACATTCCGCCCGACAACCAGATTTACAACCTCGGGATCATCAACGGCACAATGCACGTCTACAACACCAACAACCCCCCGGCCGCCGCCACCCAATACAACCTGACGATAATCCACGTCGGGAATTGGATGAACGTCGGCATCCTTCCCGGCCACACCGACAGCTACCCCGCAGGCGGCAACGCGGTCTACATCCAGAACATCGGGCCGAGCCGCTTGCAGGTTCTCCACAACGATCCGCAAGAGGAAAGGACGCCGGACGACAGGGGTTGTGGTGTCGTGAGCGAGATGCCGAAAGTGTAAGCCGAAGGTTTGCTCGACATCTCCGTCCGGCTCGCACGCGCGACCCGGCACAATAAA
>DASUNL010000025.1:0-2869 GCA_036277175.1 Pyrinomonadaceae bacterium
GGATGGGCGCGCGTCTGCTGCGCGCGTGGCTTCTGCGACCGTCTGTGCGTCGCGGCGAGATAGAGGCGCGCCACGGCGCGGTCGAAGACCTGCACCACTCGCAGATGCGACGCGACCGCGTGCGCACGCTCCTGCGCGAAGTCTCCGACCTCGAACGCTTAATCGCTCGCATCAACATGGGCACGGCCACGCCGCGCGATACGGCCGCTCTCCGCCGCTCGCTCGAACAAGTGCCAAACATCCGACAGGCGTTATCGGACTCCGGGTCTTCCCTGCTCCAAGTGCTGCGCGAGAACTCGGACGAGTTGAAGGACGTCAGCGCGCTGATTGCGCGCGCGTTGAGCGACGACCCGCCCGTGCAGTTGAGCGACGGCGGCTGCATACGCGACGGCTTCGACGCGGAGCTTGACGAGCTGCGTTCGGTCAGCCGTGATGCCAAGAAGTTTATCGCGGCCATCGAGTCGCGCGAGCGCGCGCGCACAGGGATTGCGACCTTGCGCGTGCGATTCAATAACGTCTTCGGCTACTTCATCGAGGTCTCGAAGGCGTCAGCCTCACGCGCGCCCGAAGATTACGAGCGGCGGCAGACGCTCGCCAACGCCGAGCGTTTCACGACGCCGGAGTTGAAGGATTGGGAGCGCAAGGTGCTCGGCGCGGAAGACCGCATTAAGGAAATCGAAGCGCGCCTCTTCTCCGAGCTGCGCGCTCGAATCTCTCAAGAGACGCGCCGTCTGCAATCGACCGCGCGCTCGCTCGCCACGCTCGACGCGCTCGCGTCGCTAGCGGAGGCGGCCGTCCGCCGTCGCTTCGTGCGCCCGCAGCTACACGACGGCGACGAGCTTGAGATTAAAGCCGGCAGGCATCCCGTCATCGAGTCGTTCAGCGACGCGCCGTTCGTGCCGAACGACCTCTACATGAACAACTCGACCGACCGGATGCTCATCATCACGGGGCCGAACATGGGCGGCAAGAGCACCCTGCTGCGGCAAACCGCTCTTATCTGCATCCTCGCTCAAATGGGTTCGTTCGTCCCGGCCGAGCGCGCGCGCCTGCCCGTCCTCGACCGCGTCTGGACTCGCGTCGGCGCGAGTGACGACCTCTCGCGCGGGCGTTCGACCTTCATGGTCGAGATGACCGAGACGGCCGCGATTCTTCACAACGCGACGCCGCGCTCGCTCGTCCTGCTCGACGAAATCGGTCGCGGGACGGCGACCTTCGACGGACTCTCCATCGCTTGGGCCGTCGCCGAACACCTGCACGACGCGCCCGCGAACGCCGCGAAGACGCTCTTCGCCACTCACTATCACGAGCTGACCGAGCTTGCCGAACGCCTCCCCGGCGCGCAGAACTATCAAATCAAAGTCGCCGAGCGCGAGGGCGAAGTGATTTTTCTTTACCGTCTGGAGCGCGGGCGCGCGTCGAAGTCTTACGGCATCGAGGTCGCGCGTCTCGCGGGTCTTCCGCCCGTCGTCGTCGCCCGCGCACGCGAAGTGCTCGCGCGTCTTGAGCGTTACGAGCTGGACGTTTTCGCCGACGTGACGGAAGAAAAAGCGCAGCCGCGCGTCGCCGAAACGAGTGAGAGCGCGGCCGAGGCGAACGGCGACGGGGGCGCGGCGCTCGAACGCGCTCTCGGCCGCGCGGGACGTCGGCGTCTCGCCTCGCAGGCGACGCTTTTCGACGTGACCAATCAAGCTCTGCTTGACGAGGTTCGCGGCCTTGATGTAGAAACCCTTTCGGCGGAAGAAGCGCGAGAACTTTTGGCGAGCCTGCGTAAACGCATCGTCTGAGGGCGTGCGTTCGCGCGCGCCGTACACTTTTCACGAGGCCGAGACGCGATTCAGTTCATGGCAGATTTTCAAACTCTCCAGTCACTCCCCCTCGAACAGAGAATCGGACAACTGCTCTACATCGGACTCCCCGGCCCCGAGCTTGACGCGGACGCGCGCGCCCTCATCGAGCACATCACGCCGGGCGGCGTTATCATCTTCGGCCGCAACGTCGCGACCGCCGAGCAGTTGCGCGGCCTCCTCGACGGCGTCCGCGCGCTCGTCCCCGTCGAGCCGCTCTTCGGCATCGACCAAGAGGGCGGACTCGTCGACCGCCTGCGCCGTGTGCTGACCCCGATGCCGGCCGCGCGCTCGATACGCCAGCACGGCGACTTGGCCGGGGCGCGCTCGCTCGGGCGCATCACGGGCGAGGCGCTCCGACTCCTTGGCTTCAACATGAACTTCGCGCCCGTCCTCTCCATCATGACGGACGACCGCGACCTTCTGTCGAACGGCCTCTACTCGCGCTCGTTCGGCCGCTCGCCGGGCGAGGTTTTGGGCTACACGATGGTCTACCTGCGCGGGCTGCAAGGGACGGGCTGCTTGGGGTGCGCCAAACACTTCCCCGGCATCGGCGCGGGTGAGGTCGACAGCCATCAGGAGATGCCCGTCATCAGCCTCTCGCACGACGACCTGCTCGCGCAAGACCTCGCGCCCTACATCGAGTTGTTCCAGCGCGAAGACAACATGGTGCGCGCCGTCATGGTCAGTCACGGCGGCTTCCCCAACATAGACATTCACCGTGGCACGGCCGGCGGCCAGCTCATCCCCGCCTCCATCAACCCGCACATCGTCACGACCCTGCTCCGCGAAGAACTCGGCTACGGCGGGCTGGTCGTCACGGACGACCTTGAGATGGGCGCGATTGCCAAACACTGCGAGATTGAGGAGGCGGCCTTGCGCGCGATTCAGGCGGGCGAGGACATGCTGCTCATCTGCGCGCGCCCCGACCTCATCCGTCGCGGCTACGACGCGCTGGTTCACGCCGCGCGCGCAGGCGTCTTGAGCGAGGAGCGCATCGACTTGTCGCTCCAACGCATCTC
>DASUNL010000026.1:0-6331 GCA_036277175.1 Pyrinomonadaceae bacterium
TGACTCGCGTGCGACGCCCAGAGCGCGGAGGTGGCGCGCGAGAAGCTCGGCGCGTTCGTTCAATTCGCCGTAGCTCATCCGCGCGTCGCCGAAGCGGAGGGCCGTCGCGCCGGGCGTGCGCGCGGCCTGCGCCTCGAACAGTTCGTTGACCGTCGCCGACGAATCTGTCGCGGCCGGATTGTGGCCCCAACGTTCGACGAGGAGATGTAGCTCTTCCTCGTCGAGTAGCGGTAGCTCCGAGACGCGCCGCGACGGGTCGGAGGTGACGCCTGTGAGCAGGCGCTCGAAGTGGCGCATCAGGCGCGCGACGGTCGAAGGGTCGAAGAGGTCTGTGTTGTATTCGACGACGCCGTTTAGGGAGTCGTTCGTTTCACTCAATGACACGCCGAGGTCGAAAGCGGTCGCCCCGCTCTCGGCTTCGAGACTCTTAATCTCAAGGTCGGGCAGGGCGAGCCGCGCGCGAGGCGTGTTCTGCAATGCGAAGACGACCTGAAAAATCGGCGCGTGACTCGTGTTGCGCTCCGGCTGCAACTCCTCGACGAGCTTCTCGAAAGGCACGTCCTGATGCGCGTAAGCGCCCAGACTCGTCTCGCGCACTCGCCCGAGCAGTTCCGTAAACGTCGGGTCGCCGGACAAGTCCGTCCGCATCGCCAGCGTGTTGACGAAGAAGCCAATCAAGTCTTCCGTCTCGGCGCGGTTGCGGCCCGCGATGGGCGAACCGATTACGATGTCCTCCTGCCCGCTGTAGCGCGAGAGAAGCGTCTGGAAGGCGGCGAGCAGCGTCATGTAAAGCGTCGCGCCTTCGCGCTGACTCAAGGCCCTCAGCTGCGCGGTCAGTTCGGGCGGAAGCTTGAATGCGTACTTCGCGCCTCGGAAGGTTTGGACGACGGGGCGCGGGCGGTCAGTCGAAATCTCCAACACGGGCGGCGCGCCTTCTAATTGCTTCCGCCAGTAACTCAACTGCCGCTCCAAAACTTCGCCGCTCAGGTACTCGCGCTGCCAGACGGCGAAGTCCGCGTACTGCACGGACAGTTCCGGCAGAGGTGAGGGCTCGCCCGCGACGAAGGCGGAGTAGAGCGTCGCGACTTCTCCGACGAGCACGCCCATCGACCAGCCGTCAGAGACGATGTGGTGCATCGTGAAGAGGAGCGCGTGCTCGGCGTCTTCGAGACGCAGAAGGCTCGCGCGCAGGAGCGGGCCGCGCGTCAAATCGAAAGGCTCGCGCGCTTCGACTTCGGCGAGTCGCCGCGCTTCGCGCTCGCGCTCGGCCTTCGCGAGGTGTCGGAGGTCTGTGACGGGCAGCGCGAGTGTGAGCGTGTCCTTGATTACTTGCGAAGGCTCGTCACCGGCGGTGAAGGTCGTTCGGAGAGACTCGTGGCGGCGCACCACTTCGTTGAGGCTGCGTTCGAGCGCGGCGACGTCGAGCGGCCCTTTCAAAAGGAGCGCGCCGGGGATGTTGTAGTTGGCCGGGGCGAGATGATGCAGGAACCAGAGGCGCTGCTGCGCGAAGGAGAGCGGCAGTGGCCCGTCTCTGCGGACGCGCGCGAGCGGCGGCGCGGCAAGCCCTTGCTCTTCGCGTGTGAACGCCTCGACGTAGGCCGCGAGCTCGGCGATGGTCGGGGCCTCGAAAAATTTTCTGAGCGGCACTTCGACGCCGAGGATGGCGCGCAGGCGCGAGATGACCTGACTGGCGAGCAGCGAGTGGCCACCGAGGTCGAAGAAGTTGTCGTGAACGCTGACGCGCGTCAGGTTCAGAAGCCGCGACCAGACGCCGGCCAGAACTTCTTCGGTGGCGTTGCGCGGCGCGACGAACTCGACCTCGACTTCGTCGCGCGTACGGTCGAAGGTCGAAAGCGCGCGGCGGTCAATCTTCCCGCTCGGCCCGAGCGGCAGCGCGTCGAGCACGTTGATGCTTGTGGGTATCATGTACTCGGGCAACTCTTCTTTGAGGAAGGCGCGCAGCTCTTGCGGCGTCGGCGCGGGCGTCGCGGGGGCGGCCGCGAAGGCGACGAGACGCTTCTCGCCCGGCGTGTCGCCGCTCGTCAGCACGGCGGCGGCGTTGACCGCCGGGTGACGCAACAGCACGGCCTCTATCTCGCCAAGCTCGACGCGGAAACCGCGAATCTTGACTTGGTCGTCGATGCGTCCGAGGTATTCGATTTGTCCGTCGGCGCGCCAGCGCGCGAGGTCGCCCGTCCGATACAAACGCGCGCCCGCCTCCGTCGAGAACGGGTCGGGGACGAAACGCTCGGCCGTCAGGTCGGGACGATTAAAGTAGCCGCGCGCGAGTTGGTCGCCGCCGACGTAAAGCTCGCCGGGCACGCCGACGGGCACGGGCTGTTGCGAATTCCGGCTGAGCAGATAGATGCGCGTGTTCGGAATCGGGCGGCCGATTGGCGGGACGCGGCTCTCGTCGGGCGTGAGCACGGCGGAGGCGGCCCAGACGGTCGTCTCCGTCGGCCCGTAGGCGTTAATCAAACGCCTGCCCCGCGACCAACGTTCGACCAACTCGGCGGGGCAAGCCTCGCCGGCGACGATGATGGTTTCGAGCGCGGGCAGGTCGGTGTCGGGCATGGCGGCCAGAACCGTCGGCGGAAGCGTGACGTTCGTAATCGCCTGCTCGCGCAGAAGACGCAGCAGACCCGTCCCCGGCAGAAGCCGCTCGCGCGGGGCGAGGTGGAGCGACGCACCCGCGCGCAGAGTCATCACTATCTCGGCGAGCGAGGCGTCGAAGCTGAGCGAGGCGAACTGTAAGACGCGGTCGGCGGGGCGCGCCTGAAAGACGCGGACGTGCGCTTCCGACAGACTCGCGAGTCCGCCGTGGCGGAGGACGACGCCCTTCGGCCGACCCGTCGAGCCCGACGTGTAAATCATGTAAGCGGGACTCTCGGCGTCGACGTTGGGCGCGGGGTCGTCCGCGCTGTGCGTCGCGACGGCGGGCCAGTCGGCGTCGAGCCGCAGCACACGCGCGCCGTGCTGCGGCAGGTCTGCGACGAGTCGCTCCTGCGTCAGCAGCAGACGCAGGCCCGCGTCTTCGAGCATGAAGGTGAGCCGCTCGCGCGGGTACTGCGGGTCTAAGGGCACGTATGCGCCGCCGCTTTTGAGGATGCCGAGAAGACCGACGACCATCTCGGGCGAGCGTTCGACGCAGAGGCCGACGAGCGTTTCCGGCCCGACGCCGAGCGCGCGCAAGTGATGCGCGAGTTGGTTGGCGCGCGCGTTCAATTCGGCGTAGGTGAGTCGCTCGCCCTGAAAGCTGACGGCGACGGCGTCGGGCGTCTCGCGCACGCGGTCTTCAAACAGTTGCGGGAAGAAGCGTCCGCGCTCGTACTCGCTCTCGGTTCGATTCCACTCGGAGAGGATTTGCCGCGACTCTTCGGCGGTCAAAAGCTGAAGCGCCGTCAGCTCTCCGTCCGGCGCGGCGACGACCGCTTCGAGCAGCCGACGGAAGTGCCCAATCATGCGCCGGACTGTCGCGCGGTCGAAGAGGTTTGTCTTGTAGAACAGTCCGCCGATTAGCCCTTGCTCGGACTCGCCGACCGAGAGGCTCAAGTCGAAAATCGCGTTCTCGTTCTCGAACTCGAAGGACTCAAGACTCAGGCCCGGAAGCTCAAGCGATGCGCCCGGCGCGTTCTGGTAAGCGAACAGGACTTGGAAGAAAGGCGTGTGGCTCAGGCTGCGCTCCGGCTGAAGCTCCTCGACCAACTTCTCGAAAGGGATGTCTTGGTGCGCGAATGCGCCGACGACCGTCTCGCGCACGCGGCCGACGAGCTCGCGGAAGGTGAGGCGCGGCCGAAGCTCCGTGCGTAGCACGAGCATGTTGACGAAGAAGCCAATGAGGCTTTCCGTCTCGACGCGGCGGCGGTTGGCAATCGGCGAGCCGACGAGGATGTCCTCTTGATGCGTGTAGAGGTAGAGCAGAGCCTTGAAGCCCGCGAGCAGCGTCATGTAAAGCGTCGCGCCCTCCGCGCGACCGAGCGCCTTGAGTTGTGCGGTCAACTCCGGGCCGAGCGTGAAGAACTCGCGCGCGCCGCGGAACGTGCTGACGGAGGGGCGCGGCCGGTCAGTCGGCAGATCGAGCACGGGCGCGCTCCCGCCGAGCTTCCGCCGCCAGTAGTCGAGCTGCGCGTCGAGCACATCGCCTCGCAGCCACTCGCGCTGCCAGCGCGCGAAGTCGGCGTACTGGATTGGCAGCTCGGGCAGGGGCGAAGGCCGCCCCGCCGCGTAGGCTTGATAGAGTGCGGCCAGCTCTTTGATAAGGATGCCCTGCGACCAAGCGTCGGAGATGATGTGGTGCAACGTCAAGACGAGCAGGTGATCCGCCTCGTCGAGCCGGATGAGCTTGGCGCGCACGAGCGGCCCGCGCTGCAAATCGAACGGGCGGTGCGCCTCCGCGTTGGCGCGCTCGCGCGCCAGTTCTTCGCGCTCCGAGGACGGCGCGTCGCTCAGGTCTTCAAACTGAAGGTCAACCTCTTCCGGCGCGTTGACGGCCTGCGCGGGCTGACCCTCGAAGGTGGCGAAGACCGTGCGTAAGACTTCGTGCCGACGGACGATTTCGGTGAGGCTGCGTGCGAGCGCCGACGTGTCGAGCGCGCCCCGGAGTCTGACGCCCGCCGGGACGTTGTAGAGGTCGCCGCCCGGCTCAAGCTGGTCGAGAAACCAGAGTCGCTGCTGCGCGAACGAGAGCGGCATGTCGCCCGACTCGCCGCGCGGCTCAATCCTCTGCGCCCGAGGTAGCTCTATTCCCTCCTCGCGCAGAAGCAGCGCGAGGAGTTCCCTTTTACTCGTTGGTGTGCTCATCTAAAAAGTCTGAGTGCTTGTCGATAATGAGTCGGAGTGCTCGTCGAATAATTTCGGCCCGTGACGATTGATGTCGGTCGGTGACGATTTATGACGTGACTTCAGTCGCCGCGCGCGTCGGCTGCGCCTGATGCCTCGGCGGCGGTTGCGGCGGCGGCGAGCGGCTCGTTTGTCTCGCCGATGCCTTCGATTTTCTTGAGCGCGCGCGCAATCTTTTCCATCAAACCGGGCTGCGGCTCGTTCTGCTCAAGGAGGCTCGCGAGCTCGGCCACCGTCGTCGCCTCGAAGAGCATTCCGGGCGGCAGCTCAATCTGAAAACTGTCGAGGAGGCGCGCGACCACCTGCATCGCCTTGATGGAGTGGCCGCCGAGGTCGAAGAAGTTGTCACTTATGCCGACGCGCTCGACGCCGAGGACTTCCTTCCAGACGTGCGCGACGAACTCTTCGAGCGCAGTGCGCGGCGCGACGTAGCTGTTGCCGAGTTCCGGGTGCGCAGTGTCGGGCGCGGGCAGAGCGCGGCGGTCAACTTTCCCGTTCGACGTGAGCGGCAACTTTCCGAGCGTCACGAACGCGGTCGGAATCATGTAGTCGGGCAGAACGTCGCGGAGGAATGCCCGCAGCTCGGCGGCGGCGACTTCGCGGCCCGCGCGCGGCACGACGTAAGCGGCGAGAAACTTCTCGCCCGTCTCGTCTTCGCGCGCCACGACGACCGACTCGCGCACCGCTTCGTGCGCGGCGAGCGCAGACTCGGTTTCGCCCGGCTCAATGCGAAAGCCTCTGACCTTCACCTGCTCGTCGGCGCGGCCGAGATACTCCATGCGGGCTTCGGCGACGTAGCGCGCGAGGTCGCCGGTGCGGTAGAGGCGCGCGCCCGGCTCACCAGAGAACGGGTCGGGGATGAAACGCTCGGCCGTCAGGTCGGGGCGGCCCAGATAGCCTCGCGCGACGCCGTCGCCGCCGACGTACAACTCTCCGGCCGCGCCGGTCGGCACGAGCCGCAACCCCTCGTCGAGCAGGTAGAGCTGCGTGTTCTGAATCGGCCCGCCGATGGGCACCGCGCCCTCTTCGGGGAGCGCGCCCGCCGCACACTCGTACACGCAGCAGCCGACGACCGTTTCGGTCGGGCCGTACTCGTTTATGACGCGCGTCTCGGGCGCGTGCTCGCGCCAGTAGGCGAGGTGCGAAGCCCACAGAGCCTCGCCGCCGATGACGAGCGCGCGTGTCTGTCGCGCGGCGTTCTCACGCGGCAGAAGCCCGGCGACGACCTTGAGGTGCGACGGCGTCAGCTTCACGAAACTGAATTCGCCCTCCGCGCGCAGAGCGGCTGCCAGCGACTCGACGCCCGCCTCCTCCGGCAGAAGCAACGTCCGCCCGCCTGACGCGAGCGGCGCGAGCAGACTCGTCACCGTCAGGTCGAAGCTAATCGAGGAGTGGACGGGCGCACCCGCGCCTCGACCCGCGTCGTAGGCTCGCGCGCACCAGCTCAGATAGTTGACCAGCCCTCCGTGCGTCACCATCACGCCCTTCGGTC
>DASUNL010000027.1:0-9668 GCA_036277175.1 Pyrinomonadaceae bacterium
GAGCGAGACGAAGAGCGGGCAGGCGCGCTCGACGACTTCGGCGCGCGGCGCGAGCCTGCGAATCTCGCGCGCGTATGCGCCGCTGCGGACTGTCGACTCGGTGGCGATGACGCCGACGGGCGCGCCCCCTGCCCGCTCGACGGCCGCGCGCGCGCCCGGCCCAATCATCCCGACGACGGGGACGCCGACCGCCTCGGCCGTGGCCGGCAGCGCCAGCGCCGAAGCGGTGTTGCACGCGACGACCAAGAGCTTGATGCCGTGCGCTTCGAGGAAGCGCGCGTTCTCGACGGCGTAACGCTCGACCGTCGCCAGAGACTTAGTCCCGTAAGGCACGCGCGCCGTGTCGCCCAAGTAGACGAAACGCTCGTCGGGCAGACGCTCGTGCAGCGCGCGGTAGACGGTCAGCCCGCCGACGCCGCTGTCAAAAATTCCGATGGGCAGTTCCCTGTTAAGTTGCGTCTTCAACTCGCGTCTTCAATGAAAGCCCTGCTCGGCGTCCGCCCGCCTCACACGAAAATCTCCGCCACGCGGCAACGAACGTTGAGGGGCAGCGTTTTCAACACCCCTTTCACGAGTTCGTAACGTGCTCTCCCGCGAGGCAGTCTGAGCAACTCGTCCGCCGTCGTCGTCTCTCTTAAGGAACTCATCTACGTCCCCACGTTGAAGGCGCGGCAAATGAAAGGGCGGGCATCTGACGTGTGATGTTAGCACATCGCGTCAAATGCCCGCCGCACCTACTTGTCCGCCCGCGTTCGCGTAATGGAGGCGCCGAGAATCGAACTCGGGTCCAAAGGCCGACGCCGTCAGACTCTACATGCTTAGACGCTTCTCTCCTGCCCGTCTCTCTCGGGCGCGTTCGCTCGCGCGGGGTTAGTGAAGCGTCGAAGACCCCCGCGCGGGCTAGCCCAGTTTGTTCTCGCCCGCGCGCCCTCTGGCACAACGCGCCGGCCAGCTCAACTGCGTGACATCTCACTCCGCGCGCTTGAGCGACTTGCGGCGAGACGCTGGCAGAACCTAATTATTAAAACTAGGCCGCCAGAGCCAATTCGTTGGAGTTGGCAATTGTGTTTCTCACTGCTTCTTAACGAGCTGCATAGAGTAAGCCCGGCATGCATCCGTACGGCGGTCGAAAGCCCCTGTCGAGACCTTTCGCCCCCGTCTGACGCCCTCGATTATATTGGCCCGACCCCTCCGGGGTCAAACAAATGTCTCAAGGGCAAAGACTTAGATGCCGCCCCGCCCGGCCCGGATGCACGCCCCGCGCGGAGGCTTCCCCGCCCTCGCGCCCCGCATCAAACGTCCGTGTTCTTCCTTGTTCGCGCCCTCCGGCCCGCGTGCGTTATAATCGCCCACGGCTACCCGGCTCGAGGTGGCGAGCAACAAGCGAAGCCCTTTCGGAGACCGCACACGTAACTCGCTCGCACTCTTCCAAGAGGACTCATCAGAAGATGGCCGCTAAAAACCCACGCCCGCTCAAGACGCGCGCCGACGCGCCGCGCCGCTCGATGCTCCGACGACTCTGGCTCCCGGCCATCCTCCTGCTCGCCATCGCCGCGGGCGGACTGACCGGCATCGTCTTGGCCTACCAGTTCAACTACTCGAAGGCCGCCGAGGAAGTCAAATCGCTCGCCACCTACCGGCCGAGCTTGATTACGCGCGTCTACGCCGACGACGGCGAAACCGTCATCGGCGAGTTCGCGCTGGAGCGACGCATCCCGCTCAAGTACGGCGAGATTCCGCCGCTCGTCCACAAGGCCGTGCTCGCGGTCGAGGACGCGCGCTTCTACGATCACATCGGCATCGACCCCATACGCATCCTCGGCGCGACGTGGAAGAACGTCCTGACGGGCAGCCGCGAAGGCGGCTCGACCCTCACGCAGCAGCTCGCCAAAAACCTTTTCCTGACGCGCGCGCAGACTTATCAACGCAAGGTCAACGAGTGGGTCGTCGCCCTCCAGATTGAACGCTTCTACACGAAGCAGCAGATCATGGAGATGTACGTCAACCACATCTTCCTCGGCGCGAACGCCTACGGCTTCGAGGCCGCCGCGCGCACATACTTCGACAAGCCCGCCAAAGACTTGACGCTCGAAGAGGCGGCACTCCTCGCAGGCATCCCGCGCGCGCCCTCGCAGTACTCGCCGACCGTCGACATGGGGCGGGCCAAGGAGCGACGCGACCTCGTCTTAGACCTGATGGCGAAAAACGAGTTCGCCACGCAAGGCGAGGTGGACGCCGCCAAGGCGAAGCCCATACGCCTCGCCGACACGGCCTTCTCCACCGCGCAGCAGCGTTCGTCCATCTTCAACTACCCCGTAGAAGAGATTCGCCAGCACCTCGAAGACAAGTACACGACGCGCGTCGCGCAGAGCGGGCTGACGGTCTACTCGACCATCAACGTCGAGGCGCAGAAGCAGGCGACGAAGGCTTTGCAGGACGGCCTGCGCTCCTACGACAAGGGTCGCGGCTGGCGCTCCGAGTACAAGAACATCACGGTCGAGCCGGGCAGCGACGCGACGCCGACCACACCGACGCCGCAACAGCTCGCCGCCTACAAGCACCCCGACTGGCACGCCGAGAACTACGAGGTCGACAGCTACGTGATGGGCCTCATCACCGACGTGAGCAAGACGAAGAACGAGGCCAACGTGCGCTTCGGCATGCACCGCGCCGTCGTCACGTCGAAGGACATGGGCTGGTCGGGCCGCCAGCCGAAGGACGAGTTCAAGCCGGGCGATTTGGCCGAGTTCAAAATCAAAGAGGTCAACGACGGGGCGCGCACGCTGAAAGTCGAGCTGACGCAAGTCCCGGCCGTCTCCGGCGCGATCATGACCATCAACTCGAAGAACGGCGAGATAGTCGCGATGGTCGGCGGCTACAACTTCAACACCAACAAGTTCAACAACGCGACGCAGGCCTACCGGCAGACCGGTTCGGCCTTTAAGCCGTTCGTCTACGCGGCGGCCGTCGAGTGGGGACTGACGCCCGAATCGAAAGTGAGCGGCGCGCCCATCCGACGCGGCAGTTGGACGCCGCACAACTACGACGGCTCTCTTAGTCACGGCGACGTGCCGATGAAGACGGCGCTCGCCAAGTCTCTGAACATCGCCGCCGTCCACCTGCTCGACATGGTCGGCATACAGACGGGCGGGCAGATGGTTCGCCGCTTCGGCATCACCGAGCCGATGGCTCCTTACCTGACGTCGGCGCTCGGCGCGACCGAAGTGCCGCTCGACCAGATGGTCTCGGCCTACTCGGCCTTCCCGAACAAGGGCGTCCGCCACGAGAAGCATCTCATACGCAAAGTGACCGACCGCGATGGGACTGTCTTGGAAGAGTGGGAGCGGACTACTTTCAAGGTGATGAGCGAGTACGTGGCGCTGACGATGGTGGACATGATGCGCGGGGTGACGAGCGGGGGCGGGACGGCCGCCGCCGCCTCGTCCATCGGCCACCCGACGGCCGGAAAGACCGGCACTGTCAACGACCACACGGACGTCTGGTTCATCGGCTATACGCCGACCTACGTGACGGGCGTCTGGATGGGCTACCCCGAGCGCAAGCGTTCGTTGGGCGCGGGATTTACGGGCGGGCACGGCGCTCTGCCCATCTGGGTGCGCTTCATGAAAGAGTTCATGAAGGACAAGCCGAAGGAGACTTTCCCGAAGTCGCCGAAGATGCCCGAGGACATACGCGAGCTATACCTCCAGAGGATGCGCGAGATGGCCGAGGAGCGCGAGGCTAACCTCGCGCTTCGCGGCACGCTCAAGGGCGACGGCGGCGAGCCGACGCTTCCCGTGACGCTCACCGAGCCGAAGCTCGAACAGATAACGCTGCCGCCGATGATCGGCGAGTCGCAGGGCGGCGGCGCGGACTCCGGCGGCGCGGCCACGGAGACGAAGAAGCCCGAGCCGGTCGCCCCGCGCGACGAAGGCGACGCCCCGCCCCCGCCCAAGCGCGAGCCAGCCAAACAAGAGGAGCAGCCGCCCAAGAAGAAGGGCAAGAAAGGCTCGGACGAACCCTGATAGTCGTGAATCGTAAATCGTAAATCGAAACAGCAGACCGAAGCCCCGCTTGAGTTTTGAAATTCAAGCGGGGCTTTCGTTCAACCTCGATTCACGATTTACGATTCACGGTTCACGACTTTAAAGCAGTCTGCCGAGCCAGTGCGGGAGCATCTTGCGCCACCAAGGCCAGTCGTGATTGACGTCCGGCCCCCAGATGTCCAGATGGTGCGGGATGCCCTTCGACCAGAGGATGCCGGAGAGTTCGCGGCTGCGGTCGGGCGCTTCATACGACCCCTGTCCGGAGAGGATGACAATCGAGTCGGCGGCGCGCAGGCGCGGCAGAAAGTAGTCGTCGTTCATGTTCCGGAGGTACTGGACGGGGTTGTTGAAGTAGACGTTGTCGTCGTAGTAGCCGTCGAACCATGAGCGCACGTCGTAGCTCCCGCTCATCGCGATCGTCCCGCGCAGAAGGTCTGGGTGGCGGAAGTAAGTGTTGGCGGCCAGATACGCGCCGAGGCTCGCGCCCGTGGTGAGCGGCCGCGCGTCCGCGTCGCCCGTGTCTTGGCGGATGAGCGGCAGCACCTCCTCGACGATGTAGCGGTCGTAGCGCGTCAGCAGCTCGCCCTTGATGGGCGGCGGCGCTTTTTCGTTCAACAGGCTGTAGCGGTTGACGCTGTTGATGGAGTAGGCGCGAATCCTTCCGGCCTCGATGTACTCCTTGATGGAGTCGATGAGGTAGAAGCGTTCGTATTCGAGGTAGTCGGCGGCGGCGGTCGGGAACATCAGGAGCGGGTAGCCGGCGTGGCCGTAGGCGACGAGCGGCATCTCCATGCCGAGGTGATGGCTGAACCAAGCGGTCGTGCGGCGCTCCATGCGGGGAGACCCTCCTTCGGCGTCGCGGCCGAGCAGAGAAGCCGGCGCGATGCGAGTTATGAAAGACTGTCGGACGGAATTTCGGTTTGACGGCCACAGATAATTACCCAACTCGCCCGCCCGGCGCAAGCCGACGCGCGCCCGTTTGACACCCTCGCAACCCGTCTGTTATAAAAATTTCCCGCGCCGGTAGCGAGTCTCGCGAGACTCAACCGCGCGCGCCCAGTCCGCAGTAGCTCAATGGCAGAGCATTCGGCTGTTAACCGAAGGGTTGTAGGTTCGAGTCCTACCTGCGGAGTTTAGTCTTACCAATCGAATTAGGGCCGCCCGTGTTGGCGGCCCTTCCTTTTTGAAGGGTCTTCACGCACGGCGTTTCGCGTTTGCTCGCGTTCTGTTAAATAATGGCCGCGCGGTCTTCACAGGCGACGACGGGCGAGTCATCCCGAGAGGTCGGCGGTAAACATCTCCGATGAAGAATGGAGTCGAGTTGAGTTGGGCGGGCAAGGGCGACGGCTATGCGCTCGTCCGCGACGAGGGGACGGGCGCGCCTGTGCGCGTGCCTTACGAAGAGGTGAGGCCGCGCAGGCTCGTCGAGGCCGCGCGCTACGGCGACGCGGCGGCGGATAATCTTCTCATCAGCGGCGAGAACCTCTACGCGCTAAAGACGCTGGCGCGCGCCGGCCACGCGGGCACGGTCAAATGCGTCTACATCGACCCGCCGTACAACACCGGCAACGCCTTCGCGCATTACGACGACGCGCTGGAACATTCCCTCTGGCTCGGCATGATGCAAGACCGCCTCGCTTTGCTCAGGGAGTTGCTCGCCCCGTCCGGCGTCATCTTCGTCTCGATTGACGACGCGAAGATACATTACCTGCGTCTGCTGCTCGACGACGTCTTCGGGTGCGCCAACTTCTGCGGGCAGCTCGTCTGGGAGAAGAAGAAGAAGCCCTCGTTCGTGAGCAGCAATCTCGGTGTCGTCACCGAGTACATCTTGGCCTACGCGCGCGAGCGAAACCTCTCGCCCCCGTTCGTCGGCGGCACGACGACCGTCGGTAAGAAGTACCCTCTCAACAACGCGGGTAACAGCGTCAAGACGCTCTCATTCCCCGCCGGGGCGGTCGCGTTCCGTTGCGCCGACGGGGTCGTCGAGCCGCAGGACATGTCGGAAGGCAACATCATCACGCGCCTTTTGGATCGCGTCGAGATTCTCGGGGGCAGGAACAGGGATGCGTTCAGGCTCGAAGGCGAGTGGCGTTATTCGCAGGAGACGCTCGACGGCCTCATCCGCGCGGGCGAGCCGATAGTCATCAGCAAGCTGCCGTTTCGGCCCAACCACGTCAAAGGCGGAGGCGCGCCGAAAAAACTCAAGAACCTTTTGAGCATCGCCCACTACCAGATGAGCACCTACGAAGACGCGACGAACGAGAGCCGCGCCTTATTCGGCGAGCGCGCCGCCTTCGACTACCCGAAGCCGGAGAAGCTTTTGATGACGCTCATCGACGCCGTCACAGAAGAAGGCGACGTCGTGCTCGACTGCTTCGCAGGCTCGGGCACGACCGGCGCGGTCGCGCTCAAGATGATACGCCGCTTCGTCCTAGTCGAGGCGGGCAATCATTGCGAGACGCACATCGTCCCGCGTCTCAGAAAGGTGATTGAAGGGACAGACCCCGGCGGCGTCAGCCCGCTCGTCCCGCCGCACCCTTCGCGCGCCGACGCGGAGACAAAGCTTCGCGCGGGCGCGACCCGGCCTCTCGGCTGGACGGGCGGCGGAGGCTTCCGCTACTGCACGCTCGGCGAAGTTCTCTGAAACTCTTCCGCTCGACCTTCCCTCTCACACGCGGCGGGCCGCGACGCCGGCCAGACCGCCGACGACGGCGACGAACTCGGCCGGGTTGACCGGCTTGGCGACGTGTACCTGATAGCCCGCGAGTAGAGCGCGCATGCGGTCTTCCTCGCGCGCGTAGGCGGTGATGGCGACGGCCGGGACACGGCCGCCCGCCTCCGCGTCGAGCGCGCGCACCTTGCGCAGGAGCGAGTAGCCGTCCTCTTCGGGCATGCCGATGTCTGAGACGAGGATGTCGGGGCGAAACTCCTTCAGGGCTTCGAGCGCCTCGGCCGCCGACGCGACCGCCGCGACGACCGCCCCGCGCTGCTCAAGCACCGCCACGAGCAGGAGACGCGCGTCCTCTTCGTCGTCGACGAGTAGCACGCGCAAGTCCCGCAATATCTCGGAATGCATGTTCTGCATCGCCGACTTCTCATGCTCGTCAGCGTTCCGCGCATCAAGCCGCAGCCCGAAGTCCGCTTCGCGCGATTCCGCCAACGGCAGCTCGACCGTGAAGCGCGCCCCTTGCCCCTCGCCCTCGCTCTCGGCCGCGACCGTCCCGCCGTGAAGCTCTACGAGATGGCGCACGATGGCGAGCCCGAGTCCGAGTCCGCCGTGCTGACGGGTGATGCGCTGGTCGGCCTGTCGGAAGCGGTCGAAGACGTAAGGGAGGAAGTCAGGCCGTATGCCCTGCCCCGTGTCCGAGACGACGATGCGGACGCGCTCCGCCGCGCGCTCGACGCTTACGCGCACCTCGCCCGCCTGCGGCGTGAACTTGACGGCGTTCGAGAGCAGATTCCACATCACCTGCTGGAGACGCGCCGGGTCGCCCCACACCGCGCCCACGCCCGCCCCCACTTCCGACGCGAGGCGGATGCCCTTGGCCTCGGCCGCCGGCCGCACCGACTCGACGGCCGACTCGATGAGCGAGCCGAGTTCGGCCGAGCGCGCGTCGAGCGTGAGCTTGCCCGAGATGATGCGCGAGACGTCCAAGAGGTCTTCGATGATTTGCGTCTGCGCCTTGGCGTTGCGCTCGATGGTCTCAATCGCCCGCGCCGCCGTCTCGCGGTCGAAGCTCGACGTGCGTAGCATGCTCGACCATCCGACGATGGCCGTCAGAGGCGTGCGCAGCTCGTGCGAGACGGTCGCTAAGAACTCGTCCTTGATTCTGTTCGCGGCCTCGGCCTCGGCGCGCAGGCGCTGCTCGGTCTCGTAGAGGCGCGCGCGTTCGAGCGCGACGGCACACTGTTGCGCGAGCGCCAACATGAAGGCGCGGTCGTCGTCGCCGAACTTCTGCGGGCGCGGGAAGCTCAGACCCAGCGCGCCGATGGTGCGGCCTTTGACGATGAGCGGGAGCGCGATGAGAGAGAGCGTGCCCGTCACCGACGCCAGAGGGCCGAGGATGGGGTAGCGTTCGGCCCACTCGTCGGACGACTCGACGATGACGGGCAGGCGCTCGCGCATCGCGTCGGCCAACGGGACGGGCGTGTCCAAGCCGAAGCGCCGCCACTTCTCCACCAGCTCTTCGGGGAAGCCGCGCGTGGCGACAAGCTCAAGGGCCGCGCCCGTCTCGTCGAGCACGACGACCGTGCCCGCGTGCGCACCGAGCGAGTTCATCCCCTGCTCGATGACGGCCGACGCGACCTCGGCGGGCGTCACCGCCTGCGAGAGCGACGACGAGACGGCTTGCAGGCGCGCGAGACGGTCGGACGTGCGCTCGGCCTCGCGCCGCGTCCGCCGCTCGGCCCGGTAGAGCCGCGCGCTCTCGACGGCGAGCGCCGCGCGCGACGCCAAGTCTTCGGCTAAGCCTAAGTCTTCGCGCGTGTGGTGTCGGCCCGACTCTGTGTTGGCGAACATGATGACGCCGAGCACTCGGTCGCGCGTCTTGAGCGGGACGAGCATGACGGAGCGGAAGCCGACGCGCCGCAGAATTTCCAGATGCTCCGCGTCGCGCGCGCCCGCGCGCAACATCTCGTCGGTCACCTCCGGGTAGAACTCCGACTCGCCCGTGCGCTGCACGTGATAGACGCCGCGCGGCGCGTCGGGGTTGGGCGGGTAGCGACGGGAGAACTCTTCGGCCCACTCGACCTTCGCCGGGTCGATGTGCGCGAAGGCCAGACGGCGCAGGCGGCCGTCCTCGTCCGAGATGTCAACGCCGCACCAGTCCGCGAAGTGCGGGACGGCGAGGCGCGCGACCGTCGCGAGCGTCGTCTCGTAATCGAGCGAGGCCGACAAAGCCTTGCTCGCCTCCGCGAGAAAGTGCTCGTTCTCTTCCTCGCGGACGCGCTCGGTGATGTCGGTCGTCACGCCGCGCATCCCCAACGGGCGACCTTCGGCGTCCGTGATGGTCGTAGACCGCGACTCGACCCAGACGACGCGGCCGTCCTTCGCCACCCAGCGGAAGCGGTTCGTGCCCGTCGCCCCGCTCTCGAAGTGCTCGGCGGCCGTGCGCGCGGCCCGCTCGCGGTCTTCCGGGTGGACGATCTTGAGCCAGAAGTTCGGCTCGGCGAGCCACTCCGAGACGCTATAGCCGAGCATCCCCTCGACGTAGTCGCTGACGAAGTCGATGCGCTGGCCCGCCTCGTCCGGCTCGCCCCACGCCTCCCAGACGACGCCGGGCACGCTTGAGACGAGCGACTGCAAGTGCTTGCGCTGCTCTTCGAGGCGCGCGGCGAGGCGCGCCTTCTCCGCCTCGGCGCGCTTGCGCTCGGTCACGTCGCGCGCGACGCCCTCGATGGCGACGGGGTGGCCCGCGTGGCGCGCGACCCGCGTGCTCACTTCGAGCGTTAGACGGCGGCCGTCGCGCGTCCTGATGTCGAGCTCGTAGACGGTCGGCGACGGGTCGTTGAGCTTCTGCTCCGTCATCCGCTTCGCCAGCTCAAGGTGTTCGGGGACGACGACCTGCGAGACGTTGAGGCCGCCCAAGATTTCCTCGCGCGTGTAGCCGGTAATCTCCGCGC
>DASUNL010000028.1:0-4625 GCA_036277175.1 Pyrinomonadaceae bacterium
AGGAGATGTCGGGTCGCTTCGACGAGCTGAAGCAGGGCGTCGAAGACAAGAAGAACGACTTGGCCTCGGGCTTGGCGCAGAAGTACAAGGAGGCGCGCGACAAGGCCGACGAGGCTTTGAAGACGATGCAGGAGGAGGACAAGGGGCTGGTGACGGCGCTCGTCGAGAAGCTGGGCGAGGTCGTCGAAATCCTCCGCAACTTCAAGAACCGCATCATGGGGATGCTCAAGAAGGCGGCCGACACGATAGACCTCATCGTCGCCGACCCCATAGGGTTTTTGAAGAACCTGCTCAACGCCGTCAAGAAGGGCATCCAGCAGTTCGCCACAAACATCTGGGAGCACTTGAAGGCGGGCTTCATGGGCTGGCTCTTCGGCTCGCTCTCCTCGATGGGCATCACGCTCCCGAAAGACTTCTCGCTCCCGTCGATTCTCAAACTCGTCCTTGATGTGCTCGGCATCACGTGGCCGAAGATTCGCGCGAAGGTCGTCAAGATTATCGGCGAGCGCAACATGGCGCTCTTGGAAGCGGCCGTCGAGTTGGTGAAGGCTTTGATTGACGGCGGCCCGGCCGCGCTGTGGGAGAAGATTAAGGAGTATCTGGGCAACCTCAAGGAGATGATTATCGACGCCATACAGGAGTGGGTCGTCACCTCCATCATCAAGTCGGCCATCACGAAGCTGGCGACGATGTTCAACCCGGTGGGCGCGATTATTCAGGCCATCATCACCATCTACAACACGGTGATGTTCTTCATCGAGCGCATCAACCAGATACTCGACTTCGTCGAGGCCGTCATCAACTCCGTCCACCAAATCGCGACCGGCGCAATCGACTCGGCCGCCAACTGGATCGAGAAGGCGATGGCGCGCACCATCCCGCTCATCATCAGCTTCCTCGCCCGCCTGCTCGGCCTCGGCGGCATCACCGAGAAGATCAAGAGCTTCATCACGAAGGTGCAGACGAAGGTTGACCAAGCGATTGATAAGGTGATTGACAAAATCGTCGGCGGCATCAAAAAACTGTTCGCCGCCGGTAAGGCCGTGGCCGGCAAGGTCGCGAAAAAAATCTTCCAGTGGTGGAAGGCCAAAAAATCTTTCAAGCAGGGCACACAGTCGCACAGCCTGTTCTTCACGGGCGAAGGCCCACCGGCGAAAGTGACGGTCAAGAGCATCCAGCGCCCGCTCGAAGAGTACGTGCGCGTCGTGCGCGCCAAAATCATGAGCGACCCGGCGCACGAAGCCAACCGCGCGGCCTACCTCGCCACGCTCGGCCCCGAGGGGGCGAGCGGCGACGGCGACGAGAAGACCGTGACCGGGATTCAGCAGAAGATATACAAGCTCAAGACGAGGCAAAGAAGCAGCGGCGAGACCGAGGACGTTTACGCGACTTGGACGGAGGAGTTGGGGAAAAAGATAAACGGCCTGCTCGACCTGCTCGGCGGTAAACTCGCGACGCTGCCCGACCCCGACTACGAGGGCGCGGTGAAGGCCGTCCGCCCGGCGTCCGTCATCACTTACCAAGGGCTTAACACGACCCCGAAGGTCGGCCTGATGACGCGCGCCAGTCTCGACGGCAAGGGCGTCGTCGCGAAGCTCTCCTCCAAGCCGGGATCGGAGGCCGGGAGCATGGCGAGCCACGAGTCGGGCCTCTACGAGTCACTCAACAAACAGCGCGGCATCGAGATCGCGCCGGGCCACATCCTCAACCACCACCTCTACGGGAGCGGCTCGAAGCCCGAGAACATCGCCCCGATTACAAAGTCGGTCAACAACTCGATGGCGGCCGGAATCGAAAAGACGCTTCAGAAGATGGTGCTGAGTGATAATAAGGCCGTCCACTACGTCGTCAAGGTCGTGTGGCCCGGCAGCACCGAAGGGCGCGGCGGGACGAACTCTCTGCCCGAAGACAAGCAACTGCCGGAGCGCGTCGAGGCGACGCTCGAAGAGCTGCGCTTCGACACCAACAAGTTTAAGAGCTTGACCGGGCCGGCGCTTGACGCGGAGATGGGCAAGTGGGAGAACTGGACTATCAAAGTCGCCGTGTCGGGTTCGCCCGCCGAGTACCCGTTGGTCGTGCCCAACACGGCGCTCGGCCTGACACGTCTGGAGAAGCTCAAGGCGAAGCGGCTCGGCGAGGACAAGGACATGCTCTGGTCTGACTTCTACCAGAAGCATAGCCTCAAGCGCATCACGCCCGAAGAGCGTGCCATCTTGAAAGCACTTATCCCGAAACCGGCGAAGTGACACCGACATGCCTACGCCTCTCTTCTCTGTCTACGTCCGCGAGGTCTTCCCGCGCGCCGTCCTCATGACGCTCACTTCGATGGCCGCCGAGGTCTCGGAAGAAGAGTTGACGAGCGACTTCGCGCTGCAACTCCTGCTCGAAGCGCGCCGCGAGCAATCGGACGCGGCGGGCGAAGAGCCGTCGCCTCCACACCGCGACGTCCTCGACGAGTTGTATAAAGAGATGATGCCCCTCACGTTGACGCTTCCGGAAGACGACCCCGAAGCGCGGGGCATCGTCGCGCGCGGGGAGTTCGAGGGCCGCAAGCTCCTCGGCGCGAATTCCTCCGAGGGCCGCGTCCGACTCCAACTCGACAGAAACTACACGGCGTTCGGCGGCGCGTCGCGTCACTACATCTATTACGTCGCCCCGCACGGCACGGAGTCGGGCGGCGAGCCGGTGGAGGGCGGTGAGTCCGAAGCTGAGCCGAGCCAGTTAAGAATCTCCATCGCCGGGCGACACCCTTGGCTCTTCGCCTCGCTCCGCAAAGGGATGCTCTGGGAGTCGACGGCTTACTCCTTCACCAGAGAGGCCGAGGGATAAAACATGCCTTCCCGCTCCACGCTCGAAGGGTTTATTAAAACCCTCGGCCAGAACCCCTTTCTCGTGCTTGAGAGCGCGCTGCTGCTGCCCGGCCGGTCGAAGGATTCGCTCGCCGAGCTTGAGAACAAGAAGGGGCTCGGTCTGCCGCGCACGCTCGCGGAAGCCTACGCCGAAGTCGGGGGCGCGCACATCTCTTGGCGTCTGAGTCCCGACGGCTACGAAAAACTTTACCCCGGCGCGGCGGGCAATAAACACCGCTACGACGTCTCCGGAAATCTCGACCTCCTCTCGCCGGAAGAAGCCTTCGACGGCTTCACCGGCGACGGCTGGCGAGACGTCTATCGCTGGCACTCCGAAGACTACTACCCGGTGGACTTCGCCAGCGACTACCTCAACATGGGCTTCGGCACGCCTCTTCAGCCTGACGTCGACCGTCTACTTTTGAACGTCCTGTACGACGACCTGCTCGCGCCGTTAGAGATGACGCTGGCGGAATATTTACAGCGCGGGGCGGAACTCATGTTCCTCAACGACTGGCAGTTGACCCTTCTGAATGACGAAGAGTACGCCGCGCAGGAAGAGAAGGTGAGAGACTTGCGGAGACGTTTGGCGAGTCTCGCGGCGGACGCGCCGGGGCGGTGAGTAAGATGGAAACTCCGTTCGAGTTGATGAGCTGCACTTGGCCGCGACCCGTGGCGCAAGAGCGAGGGCGTTGGGTTTCGGAGCCGGAGTGGGGCGCGCCCCTGATGCCCGCGCGGCCGGAGGCGCGTTGGCGCACGGTCGGCGGCGAGCTGTGCTGGACGATTGACTGGCGCGAGTGGTTCAAGCGCGGACTCGGCCTCGACGCCTCCGTGTTCGGCGGGGAGATGCGCGGCTTCCACGTCGTCTTCCGCCTGCGCGTGCGACGAGGCGGCCGTCTCGTCTTCTGGGACGACGACGGCTCAATCATCCGCCGCGACGGGCGCGTCGTCTACGGCGGCGCGGGCGCGCGCCATGCCGCGACGCGCGAGCTTGAGGTCGCGGAGGGCGACGAGCTTGAGGTCGCGCAGTGGCAGCGCGGCGGCTCTTGGCTCTTCGGCGCGCGCCTCGCCGATGAGTCGCGAGACGACGCCGACGCGCGGGCCGCCCTCGCCCCTTACCTCGACGCCGTGCGAAGTCGCCTCGGCCGCCCGGAAGGCCCGCCCCTGAAGATGTACACGAACGCCGCGCATCCGGCGCGCGTCGTCGTCAGTCTCTACAGCCTCGTCCTCAACGGCTACGCGCCGTCGAAGGTTCTCCTCTACGGCGATTACCAGTGGAGCGACGCCGCGCGCGCCCTCTTCGCGGAGCTTCTGCCCTTCGCCGAGGTCGTCCCGTCCGACGACGTGCGCGCGCGCCTGCGCGAGCTGGGCGGCCAGCGTCTCACGCAGGCGGCACACAGATATTGGTTCGTGATGAAGACGCTCGTCGCGCTCGTCTGCCCGCCCGAAGAGTTCTGCCTGATGGACGACGACGTCTTCGTCCTCGAACGGATGGACGACGCGCTCGAAGCGTTCCGCGAGCACGAGCTAGTCTACACGCCCGACATCAATCACAGCGACGAGTACCTGCAACGCTGGGGCTGGCTGCACGGGCGTCTCGGCGAGCCTCTGCCGACCGCCGACTTTAACGCCGGGCTGTACCTCATGCGCCACCGTTTCGACGCGCGTCAAATCGCGCGGCAGACCGCGCGCGTGCGCCCGCAGTACTGCACCCCATACGCTTGGGAGCAGGGCTACATCGCCAACCTGTTCGCCGCCGCGCGCACCTTCTCGCTC
>DASUNL010000029.1:0-8422 GCA_036277175.1 Pyrinomonadaceae bacterium
GGACTCGCGCGGCGAGGACGGACGGCCGCCGGTTCTTCGTCGCCGCCGCTGCGCGGGGGCGTCGTCGTCGTGTTCGTCGCGGGCGGCGCGGTCGTCGATTGCTGCTGCGCTTCGCGTCGCTCCGTCTCGGCCTTCTTCTTCAGCTCGGCCTGCTCGAACGGGTCGAGGCGCGCGAAGACGTAGAAGCGGTCGCGGCCCGAGACGACCGCGCCGAGGAAGCGGAACTGATAAAGGAGCGTCTCGCCAACGCTCAGAGAGTCGGCGCGCGGCGGCTCGTCGAAGAGCAAGGTGAACTCGTCGCGCGTGACCGCCTCAAGCTCGGGCAGGAAGTCGTTCTCGGTTTCGCGCGCGATGCGAATCGCCATCTGACGGAGCGCGCGGATGCGGTTCGAGTTGCGCACGTAGTAGGCGCGGTCAACCTCGCGTCGGCTGATGCGGTCGTCGACCACCTCCTGCTGGTTGCGCAGGTAGCCGAGATAGGCGCGCACGATTGGCCCGAACTCCCTATCCTCCGCGGGCGCGCGCGAGCGTTGCGCGGCCGACGGCGCGACGGCGCAGGCCGCGAGCAGGAGCGCGAGCGCGGCCGCGCGGACTCTGGGCTTCACAGAACTCGTCTTCTCGAACGGCATCGGGTTTGCGCTCGCGGCGCGCTGCCGGGAGGCGCGGCGGTTCCGCATGAAATTTAAGTGGGGGTGGCGATCGCTGGGATTCTAACACAGCCGGGCGCGCGACGGTGAACGCGCCGCGCGTCGCGTCGCGCCCGAGTCGATTGCGCGGCGCGCGCGCGTGGGTGTAAATTGCGGACGCTCGAAGAGGCGACGTGCATGTCTCGTAAAAAATCGAAAAGCGACGCGGGCGCGGTTGAAGAGGGTGGCGGAGGCGCGCTTGAGTTCGCGGGCCGCCGCGTCGCGCTCGGCGTGTCGGGCGGGATTGCGGCCTACAAGGCATGCGAAGTCCTGCGCGGGTTACAGCGCGCCGGTTGCGTCGTAAGAGTCGGCATGACGCGGCGCGCGTGCGAGTTCGTTACGCCTCTGACGTTTCGCGCGCTCTCGGGCGCGCACGTCGTCGTCGACGATTACGCTCCCGACAACCCCGACCCCATCGCGCACATCACCTTCTCGCAATCGGTCGAACTGTTCGTCGTCGCGCCCGCCACGGCCAACATCCTCGCCAAGTTTGCGAACGGCGTGGCGGACGACTTTCTGACTTCCACTTATCTCGCCTCGAACGCGCCCGTCCTCGTCGCGCCCGCGATGAACACGACGATGTGGCAGCACCCGGCGACGCGGCGCAACCTCGCGCGTCTGCGCGCCGACGGCGTGCGCATCGTCGAGCCGGACGCGGGCGAGATGGCGTGCGGCACTTTCGGGCCGGGGCGTCTGAGCGAGCCTGAGTTGATAGTTAGGGCGGCGCTCGACATGCTGCGCGAACGAGATGCGCGCGCGCGCGGCGACCTCGCGGGCGAGCGAGTTTTAATCACGGCCGGAGCGACGCGCGAGGACGTTGACCCCGTGCGATTCTTAACGAACCGCTCGTCGGGGCGGATGGGATTCGCGCTGGCCGAGGCCGCACGCGCGCGTGGCGCGGAGGTGACGGTCGTCGCCGGGCCGACGAGCGTTGAGCCGCCCGCGAACGTACGCATCCTGCGCGTGCGCTCGGCCGAGGAGATGCGCGCGGCCGTCCGTGAAGAGGTCGGCGCGGCGAGCGTCTTCATCGCGGCGGCGGCCGTGGCCGACTACCGCCCGTCGGCGCGCGCCGAGAAGAAGATTAAGAAGTCGGCGAAGGCTTGGACGCTTGAGCTTGAGCCGACGCCCGACATCCTCTCGGAAGTGTCGCGCACGCGCTCGAACGGCCTGCTCGTCGTCGGCTTCGCGGCCGAGACCGACCACCTGTTGAAGCATGCGCAAAAGAAACTCACGGAGAAGCGTCTCGACGCCATCGTCGCCAACGACGTGACGCGCGAGGGCGCGGGCTTCGATACGGAGACAAACGCCGTCACGATTCTCACGCGCGCGTCCGAGGCGGCGCGGGAGCTTCCCCTCATGTCGAAGCTCGACACGGCCCACCGCATCCTCGACGAGATAAAACGGCTGCGCGCGGGGACGAACTCTTGACGTCCTTCTTTTTTCTACGCGCGCGAGTCGTGCGATAATGTCGGCGACCCTTTATGAAAGATGAATCGCAGATGAGGGACGAGCTGCGCGCGCTCGCCGTCGACGTCGCCGAAGGCTTGGAGTACCTGCGCGAACTCGGCGCGGAGGGCTTCGAGTCGGACGCGCACGGCTTCGAGTCCGACGCGCGCTCGACTTCCGCCGACGCGCCGCGCGAGCGTTCACCTTTAACGGCCGCGCGCGCCGAGCCTCACGCGACGAAGCCGACTCCTCCGACGTCCGCGCTCGCGCGGAACGCCCGCGCCGAGGCGACGCGCAAGCCGTCCTCGCACGCACCGCCGACGCAGACGCCGCCAACTCACGCGCCACCAACTCTCGCGCCGCCGACGCACTCAACGCCGACCGCGCGCGTCTCTAACGAAGCGCCTCCGCCGGACGAAGCGCCAGCGGTTCTCTATCAAACAGCCATGCCGAAAAAACCCGTCCGCGCCCCGTCGCCCAACCCGCCCGAGCCGCGCGAGACCCTGTTCGGAGACATCGCGCCGAAGGATGAACTGAGTCTCGGACGCCCCGGCGAAACCTTCGACGACATACGCGCCGACGTGGGCGAGTGCATACGCTGCCCGCTTCACAAGGGCCGCACGAAGATTGTCCACACCGAAGGCGACGCGCGCGCGCGTCTGATGTTCGTCGGCGAAGCGCCGGGCGCGGACGAGGACGCTTCGGGCCGCCCGTTCGTCGGCCGCGCCGGTCAACTCTTAAACAAAATCATCGAGGCCATCGGACTCAAGCGCGAGGAGGTCTTAATCGGCAACGTCAACCGCTGCCGCCCGCCGCAGAACCGCACGCCGACGACCGAAGAAGCGCACACCTGCAAGCCATTTCTCCTTCGCGAAATCGCCGTCGCGCGTCCCGAAGTCATCGTCGTCTTGGGCAACACGGCGATGAAGAATCTGCTCGACACGAAGGAGGGCATCACGCGCGTGCGCGGGCAGTTTCAAGACTACAAGGGCATCAAGGTGATGCCGACTTTCCACCCCGCGTATCTCTTGCGCGACCCGTCGAAGAAGCGCGAGACGTGGGAGGACATGAAGAAGGTGCGCGACTACCTGAACAAGTCGAAGCCGGAGAAGTAGTCGGCCGAGAAGTGGACGACGGCCGCGCGGAGAAACCTTCACTGTGAGTGCGCGCGGAGAAGTCTGCGCTGAGTAGAGATGACTGAGCTTTCACTCTTTGGCGAAGACGACGAGGGCGGCGAGCCTTCGGAGACGCTCGACGACATCAACGCCGAGATGTTGCGCCGCGCCAAGAGCCTCGCGCAGTTCAAGGAGCGCATACTCATCTTCGGCGAGGGGCGCGCGGGCGCGCGCGCGGCGGTCGTCGGCGAATCGCCCGGCCCTCCCGACATCGACTCGGGCCGCCCCTTCATGGGGCCCGCCGGTCAGATGCTCGACAAAATCCTCGCCGCCATCGGACTCCGTCGCGCCGACTGCTACCTGACCAACACCGTCAAGATGATTTCGACCGGCGACGAGATGACGGCCGACGTGCTCGGCTTCTTCACGCCCTACCTCCACCGCGAGCTGCGCGTCGTACGGCCTCGGGTCGTCATCTCCTTCGGCAACACCCCGACGCGCGCGCTGCTCCAGACGAAGAAGCCCATCTCCCAACTGCGCGGGCAGTTTCACGACTACCGTGGGATGCAACTGATGCCCACCTTCAACCCGGCCTACCTTCTGCGCGACCCGTCGAAGAAGCGCGAGGTCTGGGAGGACGTCAAGAAGGTGCGCGCCTTCCTCGCCTCGTAAGACAATCGCGTGGGACTCAAAGTCAGTACCGCCCGCTTGCGGCAGGCGGTACTGACTCCGCGTTAGTCGAGTTAGGCCGCCGACAGGGCCGGGTTACGGTCGGCCACGGTCAGCGCGAGTTCTTCGCGCAGGGCCGCGACGAGCGTGTCGACGGCATCCCTCCCCTGCACGGCCAGACGCAGGTATTGCTCCGACGAGCCGAGCTTGTTGCCGCACTCGCGCACGAGGAGGCCGTAGCGCCTGAGCAACTCGTCGCGCAGCGCCTTACCCGCGACGCCTTCGGGCAGCTCGACGAAAAGGAAGTTGGCCTTCGACGGATAAATCGTCAGGCCCGTGACGGTCGAGAGTTGTTCCTCCATGTAGACGCGGTCGGCCGCGACCCGCGCGAAGCTCGCGCAGTACTCCTCCTTAAAACTCGTGACGGTCTTGAGCACGTAGGCCGCGAGGCCGTTGACGTTCCAGAACGGGAGGCGCGCGCGCAAGCGTGCGGCACGTCGCGAGTTCGCCGCCGCGTAGCCGAGCCGGACGCCGTGCCAGCCGAGCGACTTGCCCATGCTCTTGACGACCACGAGGTTCTCCATCTCGGCCGCGTGGCGCGCGGCCGTCCCCACGTCCGCGAAGTCTATGAACGACTCGTCGATGATCACCGCGTCGAGGTCTTCGAGCGAGCGCGCGAGGGCTTTAACTTCGTCGAGCGCGAGCCACGCCCCCGTCGGGTTGTTCGGGTTCGAGATGACGAGCGTGCGCGCGCTCGTCTCGCGGACGCGGGCGACAATCTCTTCGACCTCAAGTCGAAACCCGCGCTCACGCTCGCGCTGGATGGTGTGGAGCGGGACGCCGAGCTCCAAAGGAAGGTCTGTCCAACGACTGAAGGTCGGGACGGAGGTCAGAACCGGGCCGGCGGCCTCGCGGCAGAGCAGGGTGATGATTTCGGTCGAGCCGTTGCAGGCGACAATCGTCTCGGGCGCGAGGCCCGTCATCTCGCCGATGTGTCGCTCGTGGACGTCGGCGTAGTCTGGGTAGTAGCGGAGGATTTCACAGAGGTCGCGGCGAATCATCTCGACGAGCGCGTGCGGCGGGAAGTGTTGGTTGACGGGGATGCAGAAGTCGATGAGCTCGCCCCGGAAGGCCGCGCTCTCTTTGACCGCGAAGTAGGAAGGGTTGTGCGAGCGCACGTCGAACAGTTTGGCGGCTTTGTCTTTGCTCATGGCAGTCTCCGTTTGCGTTGTGGGGCTACTTGAGACAGACGTGCCGGGGCTTGCGGATGCTCACGCCTGAGCTTTCTTGCTGGCGGAGGAACGCCCGCGCCGTCCGCGTCTTGCGCCCCGCCGCGACCGCGACCGCGACGAGTTGATTGCCGGATGACGAATGCCGACTGCCGAATGCCGTGTGCCGACCGCTTCACGCGATTGACTTTTGCGCGCGGCCCGTCTAATTTTTTGCCGTCTCTCCGTTCAGTCGGGAAACATTTTCTTAGACAGTCGTCCCACTTAACATACGCGCGAATTGCTACCGACACGGCGCGTCTCACGTCGCGCCGCGCTGTCTCTCGCACACGCTCGAAAGGAATCGCTACATGAGAACCGTCAAGTCCCCCGTCGCCGTCCGACTCCTGCTCAGCCTGCTCCTGCTCGCGAACGCCGCGCCCGCGACACTCGCGCAGACGACGGCCGAACGGCCGCCCGCGCAGGCCGCGCAAGTGCCGAAGGTCACCTTCGAGAAACACACGCTCTCGAACGGCCTGCAACTCATCCTCCACGTTGACAAGAAACTCCCGGTCGTCCACGTCAACCAGTGGTTTCACGTCGGCTCGAAGAACGAGAAGCTCAACCGCACGGGCTTCGCACACCTCTTCGAGCACATGATGTTTCAAGGCTCGAAGAACGCGGCGGGCGAGTACTTCGGCCACGTCGAAAAACTCGGCGCGACCGACTCGAACGGGACGACCAACTTCGACCGCACCAACTACTTCGCGACCGTCCCTTCGGCGAACCTCGAATATCTCATCTGGCTCGAAGCCGACCGCCTCGCGACGATGCTCGACGTGCTCGACAAGGCGAAGCTCGACAACCAGCGCGACGTCGTCAAGAACGAGCGCCGCCAAGGTCTTGAGAATCAGCCCTACGGCAAGGCGTTCATGCTCATCACCGAGAACGTCTTCCCCAAAGGCCACCCCTATTCGTGGGACGTTATCGGCAGCCACGAAGACTTGACGGCCGCCTCGGTCGAGGACGTGAAAGACTTCTTCCGCACCTTCTACACGCCGAACAATCTCTCGGTCGTCATCACCGGCGACTTCGACCCGGCCGAAGCCAAGCGGCTCGTCGAGAAATACTTCGGCACGATTCCGGCCGGGCCTGCCTTGGAACGCCACACGCGCTGGATTCCGCGCCTCGACACAGAGAAGCTCATCGAAGTCCGCGACCGCGTCCCGCAGGAGCGCGTCTACATCAACTGGCCGACGCCGCCGCTCTACGACAAGGAGGACGGCGAGCTTGACCTCATCGCCAACATCCTCACCGACGGACTCTCTTCGCGACTCAACAAGGCTCTCGTCTTCGAGCGACAGATTGCTTCGGACGTCGTCGCCTTCCAAGCCTCGCGCGAGATAGCGAGCGTCTTCACCGTCCTCGCCACCGCGCGCCCCGGCTCTTCCCTCGCGCAGGTCGAGCAAATCATCACGGACGAAATCGCGCGGCTCGCCAAAGACGGCCCGAGCGCGGACGAACTCAGCCGCGCGAAGACGAAGTGGGAATACAACTTCGTCACCAACCTCGAACGCATCGGCGGCTTCGGCGGCAAGGCCGACCAGCTCAACAGCTATAACACCTACATGGGCGAGCCCGGCGGCTTCGAGCGCGACTTCTCGCGCTACCGCGACGCGACCACGGCGAGCGTCCGCGACACGGCCGCCAAGTGGCTCAACACGCGCAACCGCCTCGTCGTCCGCTTCCGCCCCGAGACTTCGGGCCGCGAGTCGCAAGTCGCGCTCGACCGCTCGCAGCTTCCGCAGGTCGGCGCAGACCGCGCGTTCACCGCGCCGCAGGTGCAGTCGGCGCGTCTTGAGAACGGCATGCAGGTTCACGTCGTCGAGCGGCCGGGTCTGCCGAAGGTGGCGGTCATGCTTTCGAGCCGCGTGGGGAGCGTCTACGACCCGAACGGCAAGGGCGGTCTCGCGCACCTGACGATGACGACGCTCGACAAGGGCACGAAGACGCGCAACACCTTGCAGGTCGCCGACGCCTTGGCCGACCTCGGCACGAACTTGCAGCCCTTCGCCAACTTCGAGTCCTCGTTCGTCGCGTTTGAAGTCTTAAAGCGCAACCTAAGCCCTGCGCTCGCGCTCTTCTCCGACGTCGTGCGCAACCCTTCGTTCCCCGAGTCCGAAGTCGAGCGCGTGAAGAAGATTCATCTCGACGCGCTGGCGCAGGAGTCGAACGACCCCGGCGCGATTCGCCGCAGACTTCGCAACATGCTCGCCTTCGGCGCGGAGCACCCTTACGGCCGCCCGCGCACGGGCCTGCCGAGCACCGTGCAAACCTTGACGCGCGCAGACCTCGTGCGCTTCCACGAGACGAACCTGAAGCCCGCCAACTCCGCGCTCATCTTCGCCGGAGACATCACTTTGGCCGAGGCGACCGACTTGGCGCGACAGCACTTCGGCACGTGGTCGGGCGCGGCCCCGGCCGCCGTGACGCTCCCCGAACCCGCGCCCGTGGGCGCAGGCAAGGTCTTCCTCATCGACCGTCAGGACGCGGCGCAGACGGCCATCGCCCTGCTCGTCCCCGCGCCGCCGCGCAAGACCGACGACTTCTACGCGCTCTCTCTGGCCGACACGGTCTGGGGCGGCGCGTTCCAGTCGCGCCTGAACCTGAACCTCCGCGAAGACAAGGGCTACGCCTACGGCGCGGGCTCGTTCCACGACTTCTTCACGCGCGCGGGCTACTGGGCGGGTCAGGCCAACGTGCAGACCGACAAGACGAAGGAGTCGGTCACGGAGTTCATCAACGAGTTGCGCGCGCTCTCGGGCCAGAAGCCTATCAGCGAGCAGGAGCTGGCCGACGCGCGCACGACGCGCGTGCGCGGCTACGCGCTTGAGTTCGAGACGCTCGGACAACTCGCCGCGAAGGTCAACGAGCTTCTGCAATTCGACCTGCCGCCGACGGAGTTGCAGAGCGCGCAGCAGCAGTTGTCGAGCGCGACGCTCGCCTCGGTCAACGCCGCCGCGCAGAAGTACGCCATACCGGGGCGCGCGACGCTTCTCGTCATCGGCGACCGCTCGAAGATCGAGAAGGGCCTGCGCGAACTGAACCTCGGCGAGATAGTCATCCTCGACGTGGAGGGCAAGCCCGTCACGCGCTGACCTGTCCGCGTCAACTAAAAAAAGCGAGCGCCGCTTCGACCGAAGACTGCGGCGTTCGCCTACTGACGACATAAAGCGAGGCTGTCATGAAGATGACGGCCTCGCTTTTTCACGTCCGGCGTCGCGTCCGTTTGCGCGGC
>DASUNL010000030.1:0-13341 GCA_036277175.1 Pyrinomonadaceae bacterium
AAATCAGTCAGCGCGTGGCGCGGGTTGCGACTTCGCGCTCATGCCCGACCCCGACTATCTTCTCCAACCCGGCTCGACGACCGACGCGACGGCGCTCTCGGTCGCGCGCATACGCCAGCTCTCGGCCCACGAGGTCGGCCACACGCTCGGACTCGCGCACAACTTCGCCGCGAGCACTTACGGGCGCGCGTCCGTGATGGACTACCCGGCCGCGCTCGTCGAAATCAAAGACGGCCGACTCGACTTCTCGAACGCCTACGCCACAGGCATCGGCGCATACGACAAGTGGGCCATACGCTTCGCCTACGCGCAGTTCGCGGCGGGCGCAAACGAGGCGGCCGAGCTTGAGCGCATCGTCGAGGAGGGCGTGCGAAACGGCATGCTCTTCATGGCTGACTCTGACGCGCGTCCACCGGGCGCGGCGCACCCGCTCGCGAACCTCTGGGACAACGGCGACGACCCCGTCGCGCGACTTGAACACGAGTTAGAGGTGCGTCGCATCGGCCTCAAGCAGTTCGGACTCTCGAACATCCCGCGCGGCGCGCCGCTCTCGTCGCTCGAAAGAAAGCTGCTCCCGCTCTACCTTCATCACCGATACCAACTGCAAGCCGCCATCAAGTCAATCGGCGGCGTCTACTACACCTACGCCGTGCGGACTGACGCGGGCACGAGTCCCGCGCGCGTCTACGAAATCGTCCCGCCGCGACAGCAGATGGGCGCGCTCTACGCTGCCATCAAGGCTTTGCGCTCCGACGAGCTGCGGATGCCCGAACACATCCTCCGCATGATTCCGCCGACCGCCTTCGGCCACGAGGGCGGGACGGCCGAGCTGTTCCCCAAACGCACCGACCCGACCTTCGACTACATCGGCGCGGCCACGGTCGCCGCCGACCTCGTTCTCACAGACCTGCTCGAACCGCACCGCGCGGCGCGCATGATTGAGTTCAACGCGCAGAACCGCATCTACCCGCACTTCGACGAAACCGTTTGGCACGTCGTGCAGGTGACTTGGAAAGTCTCTTACCCCGACGACCGCTACGCCGACGCCGTCGCGCGCGCCGTGCAGAGCCTCGCCACCTCGCGCCTGATGGACTTGGCCGCCAACCCCGACGCCTCGCCGCAGGTGCGCGCCTCGGCCACGAAGGGCCTGCGCGACATTCAAGATTTCATCGCGAGCAAACTCCGCGAGCGACCTTCGCCCATCCTGCAAGCCGAGTTCGTCACTCACCTGCGCGCGACGCGCGACGACATCGAACGCTTCCTCGCGCGGCCCGACGAGCCGCGACGCCGCACGCCGCCTCTGCCGCGCCCGCCCGGCGACCCCATCGGCTCGGGCGCGCAGACGCCCTAACGCATGCCGCGCGTGTGCCGCGCGCATCGGCCGGGTGTAAAATGATGGCATGGAATCAAAGGCCCGTAAGGACGTTGACGGCGACGACGGCGGCAAAGGGCGACGTGCGCTCATCGTCGTCGACGTGCAGAACGACTTCTGTCCCGGCGGCGCGTTAGGAGTCGCGCAGGGCGACGAGGTGGTCGCGCCGCTCAACCGTCTCATCAAAGATTTTCTCGCGCGCGGCGACCTCGTCTTCAAGAGCCGCGACTGGCATCCGCCCAACACGAAACACTTCGCCGAACACGGCGGCACTTGGCCCGTCCACTGCGTGCAGGGGACGCGCGGCGCGGAGTTTCATCCAGACCTCGTCGAAGACCCGCGCGTCGAAATCATCTCCAAAGGACTCGGCGACGAGGATTGCTATTCGGCCTTCGACGGCACGGACTTGATGGAGCGTCTTCGCGCCGCCGATGTCAAAGAGGTTTGGGTCGGCGGCCTCGCCACCGACTACTGCGTCAAGGAGACCGTCCTCGACTCCCTGCACGGCGGCTTCCGCACCGTCGCCCTCGAAGACGCCATGCGCGCCGTCAACCTCCAACCCGGCGACGACACGCGCGCCCTCGAAGAGATGCGCGCGGCCGGAGCGACCATCAAAGTGACGAGTGACGAGTGACGAGTGACGAGTTAAAGGCAGCTTAGCTGTCATCAATGACAGCGCGTCTCTCATCAACCCCACTCACCACTCGTCGCCGCTCGTCGCTCTCGGCTTTGCTCGTCCCTCGTCACTTGTCACTGGCTTCCCATGCTGAACATTGACCGCTATCACGCGACGATGGGCGACGCGGCGTTTAAGGACGCGGCGCGTCTGCACGAAGGGCCTCTGAGCGAGGCCGAGTCGACCTTCTACGTCACGCAGCGCAAGCTCCCTTTCGCGCCGTGCCTCGGACACGAGCGTCTGCTGCGCTCTCTGGCCTCCGGCCCCCTCGACCGCCCGCGCCTGCGCTTCCTCGAACAGGATCGCGTCGGGCTGCAACTGTTCGCCAAGGCCGTCGAGGGAATGGGCTTCGCGGCGACCGTGCGCGCTGTGCGCCCCGGCACCATCATGTTCGCGGGCGAGCCGTTCGCCGACATCACCGGCCCGTTCGCCTTGACGCAGGCGCAGGAGATTAAGTTCGAGCACGCCTTCGACCTGCCGATGACGACCGCCGCGCTCGCGCTTCAGTTCCGCATGGCGGCGGGCGATGGGCGTTGGCTTTCTGACTTCTCTCTGCGCCGCAACGGCGACGTGGAGCGCGCCGTCGACGTCGCCACCTACGCATTCATCGGCGGCTTCAACGACACGTCGAACATGGAGGCCGCGCACCGCCTCGACATCCCGGCCGTCGGCACGTCCGCACACTACTGGCAGCAGTCGTTCACAGAGTTCATCGACGAGCCGGAGATTGAGCCACGCACGGGGAGGCCGAAGCACTTCGAGCAGGTCGCCTTCGAGCGTTGGCTCGACGCCAACCCGGAGGGGACGACGCTTCTGCTCGACACGGTTGACGTCCGCCTCGGCGCGATTCACGCCGCGATGGCCGCGACCTCCACGGAGGCGCGACGCCGCGCCTTCAAGGGCTTCCGCGTCGACTCGGGCGATTTGGCCGCGCTCGGCCGCTGGTGTCTGGAATTCTTCGAGGCGAACGGGCTGACGGGATTGATGCCCGTCTTGACGGGCGACCTAGACGTCGAGCGCGTCCGGCAAATCGTCGCGGAGTTTCCAAAGGCAGCAGGCTTCGGCGTCGGCACGAAGTTGTCGGGCGAGGTCAAGACGATTGCCGGCGTCATCTTCAAGCAGTCGCTCATCGCGGGCCGCCCGACCTTGAAGGCGTCGAACACGCCGGAGAAGTCAACGCTGCCGGGCCGCCTGCAAGTCTTTCGCGGCGTGGACTCGGAAGGCATGTACGTCGGCGACGTCGTCGGACTCGAAGAGGAGGAGGGCGCTGAGATTCCGGGCGCGGCGCGCGTTGAGCGTCTCCTGCAACCCTTCGCGGAGCGCGGGCACGCGGCCAACGTCCCCTCCATCACGAAACAAAAGTCCTTCGTCGAGGAGCAGCGTTCGCGCTTCGCCGACCTCGAAAACTACCCGCACACTTTAAGCCCGCGCCTCCGGCTTTTGCGCGACGAGCTGACCGCGCGCATGCGCGAAGACACTTCGGGCTGGCAACAAGTCCTTAAGTCTCCGTAGCCGCGGGCCGCCTCTTGCGTCGCGCCTGTTGAACCTTCCAGCCGTAGCCGACGGCGTACTGGCGCAGCGCGTTGATGCGCTCGCGGTAGGGCGTGTCGGAGCTGACGAGCAGGTTGTTGCGCTTGAGCTTCAAGGGGCTATCCTTCAGAAGTTTTTCGAGCACGCCGAAATCCCTGTCCACGTCCACCTTCAGATAGTCAGGCAGATGCACGACCTTGTTGCGCACGGCCACGCCCTCGATGCGCGGGAGCGGTTGCAATGGGAGCGGGAAGTTCTTGAGGAACTCGCGCGCGCCGTAGACGGGGCGTCCGCCGATGAGGACGGCGCGCACGTCGCGGTCGGTCGTCTTGAAGAAGACCTCAAGCGCGTTGTCCGACTCCAAGGGGCTGCGGAGGATGAAGAAGTCCGCGAAGCAGTCGGGCTCGATGCGCCCGATGCGTTTGAGTCCGAGGCAGCGCGCGGCGTTGGTCGTGACCATCTGGAAGACCTGCTCGTCGCTGACGAGCGAGCCGATTGACTCGAAGTAGAAACGGACGAACTTCGCCTCCTCCCACAGATGCTTCGAGCCGCTCGGACTCCAATCCGACCCGATGGCGACGTTGATGCCTTCGGAGACGAGCTTCTCCACGTCGAGCGTGTCCTCGTAGAGCAAGAGGTTTGAGACGGGCGACCAGACGACGCTGATGTCGCGGTCGCGGAGGAACTGTATGTGCGCGGGGTTGCCGACGTCGATGCCGCTGCAATGGACGAGGACGAGCGAGCTTGCGCGGACGGCCGCCGCGTCCTGAAAGGCCGGGTGCTGCATCATCGTCTCGAATTCGAGGCGCGAGTAGGCGTCGGCGGGCTTCTCCTCGCCGAAGCCCGAACGCCCCTCGGCGAGGTGCGCAATCGTCGCCTTGAGCTTCCCCTTGTCGCGCATCGAGACGTACTGGTCGAGCTTCTGCTTCTGCGGGACGGCGGCGGTCGCGTCCGCGTTCGGACGGAAGAAATCGACGACCGAGAGAATTTCCGCCGGGTCGATGCGGAGGTCTTTCGGGTTGCCCGTGCCGCGACACAGCAGAGGGTTGTCGTCGGTCGTCTGGTTGCTCTCCAAAGGCATCGACTCCTGTATCGTCGTCGTCCCGCCCGCGATGGCTTGCAGCTCCGCGAAGACGGCGACGGCCGTCCGCTGGTCTTTGACGACGAGGCTGTGTCCGCCCGAGACGACCGTCTTGTAGTCGGGGTCGGCGCGCCACTTGAAGCGGTTTTCGAACGGCACTTTGTCGGTCTGCCAGATGGGCAGCACGTTGTAGTCTGTGTGCGTGTGCAGGTCGATGAGGCCGGGAAAAATCCAGTCGTTGTTGCCTAGCTCGACGAAGACGGCGTCCTTCGTCAGGGGCGGCCGTCCGCGACTGACCGACTTGATGAGGCCGTTCTGCACGAGCACGTAGCGGTCGAGTCCCGTCCCGTCGGGCTGGACGATTTTGCCGCGAAGCAAAAGGGGGCGCTCAAAGGTTAAGTCCATGGGGCGTGCCTTTCTAGACGTTCGGGATTTGCCAGTCGATCTCTTTGTGTCCGGCCGCCTTGAGCGCCGCGTTGATTTTCGAGAAGGGCTTGCAGCCGAAGAAGCCGCTGGGGGCCGAGAGCGGCGAGGGGTGCGCGCACTTGACGACCGAGTGGCGCGTCGTGTCGATGAGGCTCATCTTCTTCTGCGCGAAGCGGCCCCAGAGGACGAAGACGACCGGCGTCTTCTTGTCGTTGACCTTGCGGATGATGGCGTCGGTGAAGGTCTCCCAACCGCGATCCTTGTGCGAGTTCGGAACGCCCGCGCGCACGGTCAGCACCGCGTTCAAGAGCAGCACGCCCTGCTTCGCCCACGATTCGAGCGAGCCGTTGTTCGGGATGTCGAAGCCGACGTCGGATTGCAGCTCGGTGAAGATGTTTTTGAGAGACGCCGGGATGGGGACGCCCGGATTGACGGAGAACGAGAGGCCGTTGGCCTGATTCGGGCCGGGGTAAGGGTCTTGCCCGAGCAGGAGGACGTTGACCTCGTCGAGCGGCGTGAACTTGAGCGCCGAGAAGACTTCCTTCGCGGGCGGGTAGATGGTTTCGGTCGCGTACTCCTTCTCCAAAAATGTCTGGAGGTCTTTGAAGTACTGCTGGCTCGTCTCGCCCTTGAGCTGCTTGCTCCACGGGCCGGGGATTTTCGGAAGCATCGGTTTACCTTTCAATGATGAGGCTCGGTTTACTCCGTCGGGTCAGCGGGGCGCGCACGATATTACCAAGCGGGGCGCGTGTCAATAGTTAATAAAGTGATTGACGGCCTCGGAGTTTGGGCATATCTTCTCGGCCAGCGAACAAGGGTTTGAGACTTTGGTCGAGCGCCGACGAGTTCGGACACCCAGCCCGCCTGTTCTCGCCGACGCGCCGGCCTCCCGCGCTCCGGCCTTACCCGCCCAGAGCGCCTCACGCCTGACCGCAAAAGGAGAAACGAGAGCATGGCAACCAAGAAAGCCTCGACGAAGAAGAGCACCAAGAAGGGCGGCGCGAAGAAAGCCGGGGCGAAGAAGCCCGCGAAGAAGTCGGCCGCCAAGGGACTGATGCTCCCCATCATCCCGAACCCGTGCGTGATGCGGTGCATCAGAGCCTTCATCCTGTGCGTCCGCCAGAACCCCGCGAACCACCGCGACTGCGTGCGGAGGCTCGCCCGCTGCCTCGCCGCCTGCGCGTAAGTGTGCGCCGCTTGAAAGTCTCTAGTTGCCTGTAAGCTGCTCCGACCGTGCGGCGCGGGCCGCGGAAGAGCTCAACCGCCCTTGAGCCTTCATGCCCGCGCCGCTTTCTCTGTACACGCTCGCCGACAAAGGAGAATTGAAGAGCATGGCCACCAAGAAAGCCCCCTCGAAGAAGAGCACGACCACGAAGAGCGCCGCGAAGAAGAGCACCAAGAAGGGCGCGAAGAAGGGCATGAAGAAAGGCGGCGTGAAGCGTAGCGGCGCGAAGAAAGTCGGCGGGAAGGCCGACGCGAAGTTCGGGGGTGCCCTCGTCGGCGGCAACCTCGGTGCGATCATCTCACGACTTCTGGAACGCGGTACCAGATGTGAGAAGAGGTGCGTCCGAACATTCATCAATCAGCTTAACAGGAAGGGCGCTGACGTCGAGGCGGCGAACGCGCAACTCCGAAGGTGTATCCGTAGATGCGAAGCGAACCCGCTGGGCGATTGGCTGGAAGACCTCTGATAAGCTTCTCCATATCGGAAAAGTCGGAGGGTGCGGAGAGTCTTCTAGACCACCCTTCGGCTTCCCTCCCCCCGCCCCCGTTTGTCGTCAATCCCCGCCCCGTTCGTGTATAATGCGTCGCCATCACCCCTAATCTTTTAGAACCATTCAGGAGTTTTCGACGATGAGAATGATGCTTCTTTTCGCGCTCCTGCTCGCGCTGCCGCTCGCGGCGATGGCGCAGCAGACGCGCGAGCGAAAGATTTTCCCTTACCAGTACGCGGTCGATGACCTGCCGAACGGCCTGCGGCTCATTACCGTCCCGACCGACTACCCGAACCTCGTCGCGCTCTACATCGTCGTCTCGACGGGGTCGCGCAACGAGGTCGAGCCGGGCCGGAGCGGCTACGCACACTTCTTCGAGCACCTCATGTTTCGCGGGAGCAAGAACTTCTCGGCCGACGACCGCGACGAGATTCTCAAGCGCGCCGGCGCGTCGTCAAACGCCTCGACGTGGGACGACCGCACCGTCTATCACGAGGTCTTCGCCAAGGAAGACCTCGACAAGATCATGGAGATGGAAGCCGACCGCTTCATGAATCTTCAGTACACGCAGGAGCAGTACAAGACCGAGGCGGGCGCGGTTTTGGGTGAGTACAACAAGAACAGCTCGAACCCGTTCCGCAAAATCAACGAGCGACTGCGCGAGACGGCCTTCACCAAACACACCTACTCGCACACGACGATGGGCTACGTCAAAGACATCGAGGACTTCCCTAACCAGTACGACTACAGCCTCGAATTCTATCGACGCTACTACCGGCCCGAGTACACGACCATCATCGTCGTCGGCGACGTCACGCACCAGCGCGCGCTCGACCTGACGAAGAAGTTCTTCGGCGCGTGGGAGCGCGGCAACTATCGCCCCGACATCCCCTCGGAGCCTGAGCAGACCGAGCCGCGCACGGCGCACGTCGACTGGCCGACGCCGACGCTCCCGCACCTCGCCGTCGCCTTCAAGGCCCCGGCCTTCTCAGCCACGGTCAAGGACAAGGTCGCGCTCGACCTTTTGACCCCGCTCGCTTTCGGCGAAAACTCCGAGCTTTATCAGAAGCTTGTGCTCAAAGAGCAGAAAATCGACATCCTCTTCGGCGGCGCGGACGACCAAGCCGACCCGGAGCTTTTTACCGTCTACGCGCGCGTCAAAGACCCGAAGGACGTCGACTACGTGCGCGACGAAATCCTGAAGACCTTCGAGCGTTACACGCGCGAGCTAATCCCACAAGCCAAGCTCGACGCGACCCGCTCGCGCTTCCGCTACGGCTTTGCGATGGCGATGAATAGTTCTGAAGCCATCGCCAACGCCCTGACGTCTTACGTCGCCCTGACGCGCGACCCAGAGTCCTTGAACAAGGTCTTCTCGATGGCCGAGACCATCACGCCTGAGGACGTCCGCGCCGTCGCGAAAAAGTATTTCGACGAGCGCCGACGTACCATCGTCACGCTCTCGACGAAGACCGGCACAACTCCGGCGGCGGGAGGTGACGAGAGATGAGCACCCACATCAAACTCACGGCGCGCGCGCTCGCGCTCGTGCTCCTCGTCGCGCAGACCTCCTTCGCCGCAAACAACATGACCACGAACACACAGGCGTCGCGTCGCGGGCGCGCGGCGGCAATCCCGAGCGTCACGCTCCCGAACCGCTCGCCGCTCGTCTCCATCCGCGTCATGTTCATGACCGGCTCGGCCTTCGACCCGCCGGGTAAAGAGGGCGTCGCCGCCTTGACGGCCGCGATGCTCGCCCAAGGCGGCTCGCGCGAGATGAGCTACGAGCAGATTCTCGAAGCCTTCTACCCGATGGCCGCCGGCTTCGGCTCGCAGGTCGACAAGGAGATGACCGTCTTCGCGGGCACGACGCACGTCGACAACCTCGACCGCTACTACGGGATTATTCGCGGCATGCTGCTCGACCCCGGCTTCCGCGAAGACGACTTCACGCGCCTCAAGGCCGACGCCGTCAACTTCCTGAAAGTCACTCTGCGCGAGAGCAACGACGAGGAGTTGGGCAAGGAAGAGCTTTACAACATCATCTACGCACGTCACCCTTACGGCCATCACAACACGGGCCGCGTCTCGACGCTCGAACGCCTGACGCTTCAGGACGTGCGCGACTTCTACCGCCGCAACTACACGCGCGCCAACCTCGTCTTAGGACTCGCGGGCGGATACCCCGCCGCGTTCAAGCAGCGCGCCGAGGCCGACTTCGCGCGTCTGCCCGCCGGACGACCCGCGCGCACGACGTTTGCGCGCCCGCGCCTCGCGCCCGGCATGAAAATCGAGCTAGTCAAACGCGACACGCGCTCGACGGCCATCTCGCTCGGCTTCCCGATTGCGGTCAACCGCTCGCACAAAGACTACCCGGCGCTCGCGCTCGTCGCCTCCTACTTCGGCCAGCACCGCTCGTCGAACAGCTACCTCTACCAGCGCATACGCGAGTTGCGCGGGCTGAACTACGGCGACTACTCCTACATCGAATACTTCCCGCGCGGCATGTTCCAGTTCGAGCCCGACCCGAACCTCGGCCGCCAGCAACAGATTTTCCAAATCTGGATTAGGCCGGTCGAGCCGCAGAACGGCCACTTCACACTCCGCGCCGCGCTCTACGAGTACGACAAGCTCGTGCGCGAGGGGATGACGCAGGAGACGTTCGAGGCGACGCGCGAATTCCTGACCAAGTACGGCAACATCCTGACGGCTACGCAGGACGCGCAGCTCGGCTACGCGCTCGACAGCCGCTACTACCGCACGCCCGAGTTCACGAAGCACCTGCGCGACGCGCTGCGGCGGCTCACGCTCGCCGACGTGAATCGCGCCATCCGCCAACACCTCAAGTCGAACACGATGCGCGTCGTCCTCATCACGAAGGACGCCGAAGAATTGCGCGACGCCATCTTGAGTAACCGCCCGTCGCCCATCACCTACGCGGCCGGGACGACCAAGCCGCCCGACGTGCTCGAAGAGGACAAGGTCATCGCCGACTACAAGCTCAACGTCGCGCCCGCCGACGTCACAATCGTCCCCGTCGAGCGCGTCTTTCAGTAGCACCGTCTGACGCCGGGAAAACAGAAAAGGGCTGAGTGAACTCTAACGTTCGCCCAGCCCTTTTCTCATCAACCGCGTGCGCTCCGCGTTAACGGCCGCGCGTCACGGCGCGAAGCGCGCCTCGTATTCGCCGGATGTGATGAAGGCTTGCACCATCTGCGCGGTGATGTAGTTGCCGCCGTGGTCGTTGAGCTTGCCGAGCCAGAAGTCGTAGCCCTGAAAGTCGAGCGTCCACTCCGGCGCGTCGTTCGGGTTGCGGCGCATGTAGCCGAAGTACTGCGTGAGAACGAAGGCGCGGCTGCGCTCGCGCGCGACGAAGTCCGAATCCTCGACCACACGGCGCAGGACGGCCGCGCGCCCCTGCACGGTGTTGTTCGCCGAAAGCTCCGCGACGAGCGCTTCGCGCTCCGACGCCGAGAGCACGCCGCCCGCGTTCGTGTTCAGACGGTCGACGACTTCAGCCGGCGTCAGCGTGTCGGGGAAGAAGAAACGGAACTGTTCGCCCGCGACGAACGACTCGAAGAAGGTCTGCTTGTTCGCCGCGAGCTTCGCCTCCCAGCCGGCCTCGCCCACGATGACGCCGGAGCTAATCCGCTGCTGGTCGGGCAGAAAGTTTCGTATCTGCAAACGCTCGCCCGTGTTGTAGGCCGCCTCGTGCGCGAGGTAGACGACGAAGCCCGTCTGCTGAAACTCGGTCGAGACGAAGAAGGCGGCCGAGACGTTGTCGCGGCAGACCTGAAGGTCGGCGTTGCCGCAGTTGGTCGTCTGCCCCATCCAGAAGGCGAGCCCGGCGGCGTCGGCCTCGCGGTTGAAGAAGTCGCGGTAATGCTGGCGGACGAAGAACTCTGGGTTGAACGTCGCGGCGCGGACGGGGTTCGTGCCGTGGGCCGTCTCGTCGTCGCGGATGATGACGGTCGCGTCGGCCGAGGCGTCGGGGCCGATGAAGCCGTTCAGCGCGGTGTTCGTCGGGCGCGTCAGCAAGATAGTGAAAGTCTCGCCCTGCCCCTCGTCGTAGCGGTCGTCGGTGAGGAAGATGTTGATGGTCTTGTTGCCTTCGCCGGGGGTGAAGACGAGCGTGCCGTAGGCGGCGAGATAGTCCGTGCGGTCGTTGGCCGCGCTGTTGCGCGTCTCGTACTCGACGGACGACGTGACGCTCAAGTCGCCCGTGCGGTTGACGGTAATCGAGGCGAGGCCCGAAGGCTCGTCGAAGGTGTAGGAGAGTTGGCTGAGAGTCACGTTGCGCGGTGTCGCGTCGTCGTCGAGGATGGTGAGGAGCGGCGGGTTGCTGCTCACGGAGATGCCAGCGCCGACGGCGTTTGAGAGACTCACCCAGAGGTGCTCGTTCTCCTCGTCGGTCGTGTCGCCGTTGATGGGGACGACGACGGTGCGCTCGGTCGCGCCGGGGCTGAACGAGAGGCTGCCCGCCACGTGTTGATAGTCGACGCCCGAGAGGGCCGTCATCTCGTTCGTCTTAAAGTTGACCGTCACCGTCTGCGAGCTCGCGGGCAGAAGCTCGACCGTCACGAGCGCGTTCGTCTGTCCCGAATCGCCTTCCTGCACGCTCGCCGACTTGACGGAGAGAACCGGCTGCGCCTGCGCGCGCGCGGGCGCGACGGAACGATTGCCGGAGACGACGGCGAGCGAAAGAAGCGCGCACAGCGACGCGAGCGCGGCGAGCGATTTCAAGCGGCCGCGCGGTCGCGCCTTGGGCGTCGTGCGCGCGGCGCGCGGCGTTTGCGAGGTTCGGGGCATGACAGTACTCTCCAATAAACCCTCTCTGGGAAATGCCGAAGCGTATGATGACCTTGGGATTTTCGGCGACGTCGTCGGGGTCGGGTAAATGAGACGAGTGGCCGGGAGTTTGACGCCGTTGACAGCCCGTCGGTTGTGTGGCAATCCTATCCCACACCGACTTTATCAAGCGCCGGACGGCCGGCGCGGGGACGAACGATGAAGACAACTCTGCAACCCGAAGCTCTGAGTGAGACGACCGAGCGTCTGCGTCGCGCCAACGAGGCCGTGGCCGCGCGCTACCCCGGCGAGACGAGTCGACGGCAGCCCGTGCATACGGTCTACGGCGGCGCACATTTGTTTAAAGCCGAGACGGCCGGGCGACTCGGCGCGCTCGCCGTCGCCGCGCTCGAAGAGTACGCGCCCGACCCTTGCGTCTTCGCGCGCGCGTTCGGTCTAGCCGGTGCGGAGCAGTTGCCGAAGTCGCTCGCCGACGCGCCCGTCTTAAGCGCGCTCATCGCGAACAACCCTGAGGCTCTGCGGCGCGAGCATCGCGCGGCGTGGCTCGCGCACACTGTCTACACGCGCGTCGCCGAGAAGCTCCGGCGCGAAGCCGTCGAGGACTTTCGCATAGACTTCGAGGACGGCTACGGCAACCGCCCCGACGCCGAAGAGGACGGGCACGCAGAGGCGGCGGCGCGCGAGGTCGCGCGCGGGCTTGAGGCCGCGACGCTCCCGCCCTTCATCGGCATTCGCATCAAGCCCTTCACCGAAGAGCTTCGCGCGCGCAGCTTACGCACACTCGACATCTTTTTAACCACCCTCGCGGAATCGACCGGCGGACGTCTCCCAGAAAACTTCTTCGTCACGCTCCCCAAAATCACCGCGCCCGAACAGGTCGCTGCGCTCGCGGACATCTTCGACCTCATCGAGCCGCCGCTCGGCCTACGCGCGGGCACGCTCAAGATGGAGATGATGGTCGAGACGACGCAGTCCATCATCAACAGCCGCGGCGAGGCGGGACTCCCGCCCCTGCTCGAAGCCGCGCGCGGACGCTGCACGGCCGCGCACTTCGGAACTTACGACTACACGGCGAGCTGTCAAATCACGGCCGCGCACCAGCACATGACGCACCCGGCGTGCGACTTCGCGCGCCACTTCATGCAGGTCTCGCTCGGCTCGACCGGCGTCTGGCTCTCCGACGGCGCGACCAACATCATGCCCGTCCCCGTCCACCGCGCCGCGCGCGGCGAGGAGTTGACCGACCAGCAGCGCGAAGAGAACGCGCGCGCCGTCCACCGCGCGTGGGCCTTGCACTACGAACACGTCCGCCACTCGCTCACGAACGCCTTCTATCAGGGTTGGGACTTGCACCCGGCGCAACTGCCGACGCGCTACGCGGCCGTCTACGCCTTCTTCCTCGAAGGTCTCGAAGCCGCCTCCGAGCGTCTGCGCAACTTCGTCGAGAAGGCGGCCAAGGCCACGCTCGTCGGCGACGTCTTCGACGACGCCGCCACCGGCCAAGGCCTCCTCAACTTCTTCCTCCGCGCCATCAACTGCGGCGCGGTCACCGAGGACGAGGCCCGCGAGTTGACGAGCCTCACCCTCGAAGAACTCCGCTCCGGCTCCTTCGTCAAGATTCTCAACAACCGGCAGAAGTTGTAGCAGCCGATGCGGTGGCGCGCGTCGCCTAACCGCCCGATGTAAGTGGAGACGAAAGAGGCAGGGCTTGCCGCTTATGACACTCTATCGA
>DASUNL010000031.1:0-2374 GCA_036277175.1 Pyrinomonadaceae bacterium
AGGCGGGCATGACTTCAAGAGTCATGCCCGCCTCACGCTTTTACTTAACACCGACGGCCGCGACGACCTACGCGACTCACTTAATCAGCGGCTTCAGACGCTCGGCCATTTCGGGGTTGAGCTTTTGGAGACGCTTCTGCATCTCCTGCGCCTTCTTCTTGTCGCCGCTGCGGCGGTGCGCGACGGCGAGGTTGAAGATTGCGCCCGCGTAGTCGGGCTTCATCCGCAGCGCCGCGTCGTGCTCGACGATGGCCGCCTTGTAGTCGCCGAGGTTGCCGAGCGTGATGCCGAGGTTGTTGTGCGCCTCGGGCCAATCAGGCTTCAGACGCACGGCCTGTCCGAACTCATCGCGCGCCTGCGTAAAGAGCGTCTTCGCCTCGCCCGGACGCGCCGACACCCAGCGACTCAGCGCGAAGCCGAGGTTGAAGTGCGCGCGGGCGTTCGACGGGTCGGTGGCCGTCGCCTTGCGCAAGGTCTCGACGGCCTCTGCGAAGCGGTTGAGGCTCGTGTAGACCCAGCCCAAGTTGACTTGAGCTTCGACGTAGTTCGGCTTAAGACGAATCGCCTCGCGGAGGACGGCCTCGGCCTGTATGTAGCGGCCGACGCGGCCGAGCGCGTGGCCGAGGCTGTGCCGCGCCTCCGCGTCGGTGGGCCGCAGAAGCATCGCCTGCCGGTAAGGCTCGACGGCCTCCTCGTACTTGCCTTGCGAGCGATAGAGGTCGCCGAGCGCGGTGAACGAGTCGGCGTCGCGCGGGTTCTGTCGCGTCGCCTGACGGAAGGCTTCGGCCGCCTCCGTAGCGCGGCCGAGCTTCGCGTAGGCGTCGCCCAAGTCCGCGTAAGCTTCTGCGTAAGTCGGCTTAATCTTGACGGCCTGCGCGTAGGACGCGGCGGCGCGCTCGGTCTGCCCCGCCTCGGCGTAGGCGTCGCCGAGCGCGTAGAAGATTTCGGCGTCGTCCGTGTCGAGCTTGGCGGCCTGTTCGTAGGCGGCGGCGGCGTCCGTGTGGCGTCCGAGCCGCGCGTAGGTCGCGCCGAGATACTTGAAGGCGTCGGCGTCGGTGCGCTCAAGCTCGGAGGCGCGGCGGAAGGAGTCGGCCGCCTCCGCGAAGCGGTCGAGTTCGTAGAGTGCGAGGCCCGCGTTGTAGTGCGCCTCGGCGTAGTCGGGGCGCGCGGCGACGGCCTGTTTGAAGGAGGCGAGCGCGTCGGCGTGTCGGCCCGCGTTGCTCATCGAGATGCCGCGCGCGTTCAGAGACTCGGCCGAAGGCTGCGAGGGCCGGGTCGGCGTCTCGGCCCGCTCGCGCTCGCGTTCGCGCTCGCGTGTGGGCGTGGGCGTGCCGCCCGAAGTTCGCTGCGACGACTGCTGCCCCGAAGACTGGCCCGACGTGCGCGTGCGGCGCGGGGTGAAGCGGCGGGGCGCGGCCTGTCGCGTCGCGCGACGCTGCTGCGGCTGGCGGGTCGAGGCCGTGCTGACCGGCTCGATGAAGATTCCGGCGTTGCTGATGATGTCGCCTTGTGCGCGCGCGTCGCCGCCGACGAGCGCGAAGGAGAGCGCGAAGGCGGCCGCGAGCGTGCGTGCGAGACTTGCTGTCCTGCGTCTGCTGTGCGTGGTCATTAAAACGAACTCCTACGGCGTGCGTCCGTCTGTGCGTGCGTCCGTGCGTGACAATCCGCGAGGCGACGCGAGTTTATAACGTCGCGCGTGATTTATGAACCCCTCGCGGGGTCGTCTGGTTGCCCGACTTCACGAAGAACGCACGCACGCCGACGCACTTGCGCGCGCCCGGCGACACGGGCCGCGTCACGTCAAACCTTACCTCAGACCTCACGTCAGACCTTCGTCTTCTTCCAGCGCCCGCGTTTGAAAGCGACGATGCTGACGAGCGCGAGCGTCGACTCGGCGACGGTGATGGCGAGGAAGACCCCTTGCGCGCCCATGCCGAACGGGAGCGCGAGCGCGTAGGCCAGAGGGATTTGAAAGAGCCAGTAGCAGAAGAGGTTGATGACGGTCGGCGTGTAGGTGTCGCCCGCCCCGTTGAACGCCTGCACCATCACCATCCCGTAGGCGTAGAAGATGTAGCCGTAAGAGACGTAGCGCAGGCAGTCGACGCCGTAAGGCACGACGGCCGGCGGCACGTCGAAGATGCCGACCAGCTCTTCGGCGAAGGCGACGAAGACGACCGTCACGACGGCGAGGAAGAGCATGTTGTAGAAGCTCGTGAGCCAGACGGCGCGCTCGGCGCGGTCCGGCTTCTTGGCGCCGAGGTTCTGCCCGACGAGCGTCGCCGCCGCGTTGCACAGCCCCCACGACGGCAGCAGCGCGAACACGATGATGCGGATCGCGATGGTGTAGCCGGCGAGCGCGCTCGCGCCGAACGGC
>DASUNL010000032.1:0-4089 GCA_036277175.1 Pyrinomonadaceae bacterium
CGTTCGAGGACGAGCAGTTCGACCTCGTCGTCGGCGACGCCTCGCTCGTCGCGCCCGAGCGTCTGCCAGAGATGCTCGGCGAGATGGCGCGCGTCGCCGCGCCGGGCGCGCGCGTCGCCTTGAACGTGACGACCGCTTCGAGCTTCGGCGAATTCTTCTCCATCTACTGGGAGGCGCTCGCCAACACCGGCTTCGTCGAGCAGGCGGCCGCCGTCGGCTCGCTCATCGACTCGCTGCCGACCGTCACCGACGTCGAGCGACTCGCGTCGGCCGAGCCGCTCGACGAAGTGCGCTCGTGGACGGCGAAAGAGGAGTTCGACTTCGCGACGGGCGGCGAGTTCCTGAGCGCCCCGCTCGTCCGCGAGTTCTTACTCGCCACTTGGCTCGACGCCCTGCCCGACACGGGCGCGCGCGAGCAGGTGCTCGCCGAAATCGAGCGCATCATCGACGAAGAGCGGCAGGACATGGAGTTCGCCCTCTCGATAAAGGCCACGCTCGTCGTCGGCAACAAGGCCGACTGAGGAAGGCAAAAGTAAAAAGGCGAAAGGCAAAAGTGAAGACAGGCATCGCGTCGCCCGTCTTCCACTTTTGCCTTTCGCCTATTTACTTTTGCTTTTTCTTTATCGCCGGTCGCCGGGTGCGACTCGTTCGGCCGCGACGTCGTCGGCGCGCGAGCGGCGCGCGTCGCCCTCGTTTAGCTGCTCGCGCCGCGCCGCCTCGACTTCCGCATCGTCGCCGCCGTCGCTGACGCCCTTCTTAAACTCGCGAATGCTCTTGCCCATTCCGCGCGCGAGCTGCGGCAGGCGCGTGCTGCCGAAGATGAGCAGCACGACGAAGAGGATGATGAGCCATTCCGCGCCTTGCGGCAGTCCGAACGAAAGCGTTGTCATAAGTTTCCTCCGCCGCCGGGAAGTCGCGGCGCTGTGAGGCGAGGGGCCGGGGTTTTAGCCCTCGCCGTTGTCCGACTCGTAGAAGAGATACTTGCGCCAAGTCTCGTCGGCCCGGCCGAGGTAGCGCATGATCTGGCGGTTGACGTGGAGCGAGAACCCGCGCGGCCGCCGCACGAGGTGCATGTGCGCCTCCTCGGGCGTGCGGCTGCCCTTGCGGTGGTTGCAACGCTTGCAGCACGCCACCAGATTGTCCCACGTCGATTCGCCTCCGCGCGAGCGCGGAAAGACGTGGTCGAGCGTCAGCTCCGACGCGGGCAGCGAGCGCCCGCAGTACTGGCACGTCGAGTGGTCGCGCAGGAGGATGTTCTTGCGCGAGAGCGTGCGGTTCTTAAAAGGGATGTGGATGTACTCGGTCAGCCGAATCACCGACGGCGCGTGCATCGTGATTTTGGCGGAGTGGAGCATGTGGCCGTTGTGCTCCTCCATCCGCGCCACGCCCTTGAATATCATCACCACGGCGCGGCGCTCGCTGCACACGTTAATCGGCTCGAAAGAGGCGTTCAGGACTAAAACACGTCCGGTCATAATTCTGGCGAGATTGTACGGGAGCGTAAATGAGAGTGTCAAAAGTATTTCCCCGCGACGCGCGCGCGACCGCGGCCGACCCGGCGCGCGCGCCCTCAACCGACGCGCGCCAGCCGCCGAAGCCTTTTGTTCGCAGCGAGTTCAAATTCTTGACACTTACACGCCTTGCCTGTAAATTCGCCGCCGCACTCGACGCCCGTTCGGACGCCCCCCCGTCCCCTTGCGCGCACGCGCGCGTCGCCCGAAGCCTGCCGCCACTTTTGCTTTCGGCGCGCGCCGCGCCGTCCGAAGCCGAAGACGAACAGACACACCGGCCTTTTCCCGGAGAGGAGCCGCCCCCATGCAGTCACGCCCCCGACTCATCGCCGCCCTGCCGCTCTGCCTCGCCCTGCTCCTCTGCGCGCACACGGCCCGCGCCCAATCAGCCGCCGGGCCGACCGGCAACGCCACGGACATGAACGTGCATCAGCCCCCGACCCCCGCCGCGAAGGGCGTCCGCCTGACGCTCGTGCGCGTCGTCCCGAAGCTCGACGCATCGGGCAACCCCTTGAAGAACGCGGCCGGCGCAAACATTATGGAAGAGGCGGGCGCGCTCGGCTCGATGGTCGTGCCCGTCACGGAAAACTCCGAGTCCGGCGGCTGCACGACGAGCCTCCCGCAGGAACAGCTCCAGCATCACTTCGAGGTCGGCGAACGGTTCTCTATCAGAATAGACAACGAGTCGGACGTGGTCGTCTACCCGACGGTCTTCAACAAGTCGGCGAGCGGAAAGGCGTCGATTCTCGTTCCGGAGCCCGGAGCGATGCTGAAACTCGCGCCCGGCGAAAGCTTCCGCAGCTATGAGTTCAGCATCACACCGCCGCCCGGCGTCGAGAGCTTCAAGCTGGTCGCGACGACGCGCGAGACAGACTTCTTCACCTACATGGAGGGCATGGGCGGGACGCGCGGCGGGACAGACGAGTCAGCGATGGCTAACCTCGGCGCGGTCTTCAGCGCCTTCGGCCGGTTCGAGCGTTCCGTCGAGTTTTACGAAAAACTCCTCACGCGGTCGGAGAATCTCGGGCCGTGCGAGGCGAGCGTGCGGAACAATCTGGGGCTTGCGCGCTACGGCCGCAGCGAGTACGGCGAGGCGATGCGGCAGTTCAAGCTCGCGCTCGACATCGCGCGCCGCTCAAGCGACCGCGACGCGCGGGCCGGGCAGGCGACGGCGCTCAACAATCTCGGCCTCGTCTACAGCTCGCTCGACGACAACCGGGCGGCGATTGAACACTACACGCAGTCGCTCGAAATCAAACGCGCGCTCAATGATGAGGCCGGGGCGGGCGTGTCGCTCAACAACCTCGGGCTGGCACACGTCATCGAGGGTGAGAACGACAAGGCCCACGACTACTACCGGCAGGCTCTCGCCATCGCAGAGCGTCAGCGCGACCGGGCGACCGAGGGCGTCGTCCACCTCAACATCTCGCGCGTCTTCCGCAACAAGGGGAAGTTCAAAGAGGCGCTCGACTACTCGGCGCGCTCGCTCGACCTCGCGCGCGAGACCGGCAACCGCTCCGGCGAGGGACTCGCGCACAACAGCCTCGGCCTCGCCCTCGCCTCGCTCGCGCGCCACGAAGAATCCATCGGCCACTTCGAGCAGGCACGCGCCATCTTCACGGGCCTCGGCAACCGCGCCGCCGCCGGCATCGCGCTCAGCAACCTGATGTTCGCCTTCAAGACTCTCGGCCAGCCGACGGTCGCCGTCCTCTACGGCAAGGAGTCGGTTAACGCCTTCCAAGAGATTCGCACGGGGCTGCACAGCCTCGACCGCTCACTGCAACGCGGCTTCCTCGAAGCGCGCGGCGACACCTACCGAGAGTTGGCCGACCTGCTCATCTCTCTGGGCCGTCTGCCCGAGGCGCAGAACGTGCTCGGCATGCTGAAGGAGGAGGAGTATTCGCGCTTCGTCCAACGCGACGCGGGCGAAATCAAGGCGCTCGCCCCGGCCGAGTTGCTCCCGCAGGAGAAGGCTGCGCTCGAAAGCTACGTCAAGATAGCCGAACCCGTGACGGCCATCGGCGCGCGCTGGGGCGTGCTCGAAGCGCGTCGGCTGAGTCTGCAACAAACGGGCAAGCGACTCGAAGGTGCGGAGCTGGCCGAGTACGAATCGCTCTCGCGGCAACTCGACGCGGCCAACGGAGCATTCAACGCCTTCGTCCGCCTCAAACTGCCGAAGGAGCTGCCCGAGCCGGCCATCAGAACCATCGAAGAGAACCGAGGCTTGCAGGCCAACCTACAGAAATGGGGCGCGGGCGTCGTCTCGCTCTACACCATCGTCGGCAAAGACCGCTACCGCGTGATTCTGACGACGCCGTCGACGCAGACCGACGGCCGACACGAAATCACGGCCGAAGCACTGAACAAGATGGTGTTGGAGTTTCGCGAGCTGGTGCAGCACAGGTGCGCCTGCTTCGACCCGCGACCGCTCGGCGCGGAGCTTTACAGGATTCTCATCAAGCCCGTCGAGAAAGACCTCGACGGCGCGCGCGCCCAAACGCTCGTCTGGTCGCTCGACGGCGTGCTGCGCTACCTGCCCGTCGCCGCGCTCTACGACGAGGAGCGCAAGAAGTACGTC
>DASUNL010000033.1:0-2615 GCA_036277175.1 Pyrinomonadaceae bacterium
GCCGCTTCTTCTTCGACGGGCACGATGGCCGTCTCCGGCGCGGGCGCGTCCACGAAGGTCGGCGTCGTCGCTTCCTCCAAGAGCGTCGAAGCGGCGCTCTCGGCGATGGTCGGGGTCGCGCTCTCGGCGAGGGTTTCGGTAGGCTCTTCGACGAGTGTCGTCGCAGGCTCTTCGACGAGGGTTTCGTCCGCGCGCTCAAGAAGCGTCGGCGTCGCCTCCTCGATGGCCGTCGGCGTCGATTCCTCGACGGCGGTGGGCGTTGATTCTTCGACGACGGTCGGCGTCGCCTCCGCTGCGGGCGGCGTCGCCTCTACTGTGCTCGGCGTTGTCTCTGCTGCGGTCGGCGTCGCCTCTTCAACTTCGGTGACGGAAGCGGCGGGCGCTTCTACTTCCGCGCGCGTCGCCTCGGCGGCGAGCAACGTGGAGGCCGTCGCGGCGGCGAGCGAGGGCGGCGCAAGCGCGGGCGCTTCGGCGCACGCCTCGATGGCGCGCTGCACGACCTTGCGCGGCACCTTCGTCTTCAAACTCTTCTCGCGACTGATGAGCGATTCGAGCGCCTCGACGGCCTCGGGGTCGCGCACCGAGGCGAACGCCTCGACGGCCGCGCGGCGCACCTCGACCGAAGAGTCTTCGAGCGCGGACTCGAGATGCGGCGTCGCGAGGCGGTCGCCGACGAGGCCCAGCGAGCGTGCGGCCGACGCGCGCTCGGCCGGGGCTTCGGCCGCGCGCAGGTCTTTGGCAGCCTCGTTGAAGTAGCCGTACTCGATGAATGCCGTGCGCGCGCGCTCCTTGCGCGCGGGGTTGCGCGCGGCGAGCGCGGCCAGAAGCTCGGCCGCAATCATCTGCCGCGTCGTGCGGTCGCCAGAGGCGAAGACGGCCGCGTCGTAACTCTCACCTTCGAGCAGGAGGCGCGTCTCGTTCTGCACGGCCTCGGCGTCGTAGACGACCGCGACCGGCTCGACGGCCGTCGAACTCTCCGCGAACGCCTCCGCGCCCGTCGCCGCGAGCGGCGCGACGATTGACGCGACGCCGACCGACGTCTCATCAACCTTCGCCTCGTCAAACGTCTCGGCCACGCCCGGCGCGGACGCCTCGACGGCCGCCGTCTCTTGCGGCGCGGCGCTCGCTTCCATTTCGGCGACCGACAGCGCCTCGGCCTTCGCGGCCTCCGCGCGCGCGGCGGCCTCGGCCCGCAGACGCGCCTTCTTCTTTTTCTTTCCCGTCGCGACCGCAGTCGTGGCGGCGAAGGTAGTCGCCGCGTCTTTCGCCAAAGTCGGCGCGGCGGTAGCGTGCGCGGGCGCGTCCGCCTCCTTGAGCTTCGCGGTCTTGGCCGCCGCGACCTCTTCGACGGTGGCGGGCGGCGGCGGTGGCGTCTGCGCCGACGAGCGGCGCGCGACGAAGAAGAGTCCGAGGCCGACGGCGAGAATCGCGGCGACGACGGCCAGAGGTTTCCAGTTGCGCGCGACCGCAGCGCCGAGCGACGCCGAAGGCTGCGAGGTCGCGGGCGCGGTCGTCGTCGTGGTCGTGCTCGCGGGGTTCTGTGCGGGCTGCGTCGCCTGCGCAATCTCGGTCGGAGTCTCGGCGGGCGCGGCCGTCGTCGCCGGGTCGGCCTGAGTCGTCGTCTGCCCCTGCGCGCTCTGCGCGGGCGTGAGTTGGTCGGGGAGGTCTGTGGCGGACGGAGGATTCTCGCCCGCGCTTCTCGCGGCGCTCGCAGTTTGCGCGCGCTGTTCGGCCGCGCGTCGCGCCTCGGCCGTCTCTGTCGGCGACGTTGCCTGCGACGACGACGGCTGCGATGCGCTCGTGCTCGTCGTCGCGGCGCTCGTCGCGCGCTGCTCGCTCGTCTGCCCGCCGGCCGTCTGCGCGGACGCATTGGCTGCGCCTTCGGGCGCGGCGAACTCCACGTCCAACTGATTGAATCTTTGTTTGACGCTCGGACGCGCGCCGGGCTTGACGCGGAACGAGAGAATCACGTCGCCACCGCTGCGCTGCACCTGCGCGTCCTCGAAGCCGCGCCCGCGCACGCCGCCGCGCACGGCCGCCGCGTCGGCGTTGGGGATGCGGACGTAGAAACGCTCGCCGCTGCGGTATGACTGATAGTCGCCGAGCGAGTCGGTGCCCGTGATGGTGACGCGCGAGCCCTTCGCCGAGTCGGCCGAACGCAGCGGCGTTAGCTTCAGCTTCGGCTGGTTCTGCGACGCGGACTGTTGCTGCTGGCGCGTGCGCCCGCCCTGCGCGAGCGACGAGAGCGCGCCCCACGTCAGCGCGACGAACGCCAGCACGCAGAGGAGCGTCGCGGCGGACACGCGCCGCCGGTTTCGACTTTGTTGTGCGAGTGATTTTCGGGGCATTGCGGTTAGCTCAATGGCGGAAGCTTCGGTCAACCGAGAAGAGACGCGCGTCATTATGCTATAGCGCGCGCGCGTTTGTCACCCAACATTTCGTCTCACGCGGCCTCGCCCGCCGGCGTGCCGACCGCTTCGAGAATCGCCGCGCGCACGGCTTCGGGCAAGCCCCCGCGCGCGACCAACTCGCGCAACCCTTCTGTCAACTCGGGCACGCACGCGAGGCCCGCCAGACGCACGACCGCCAGCCGCACGTTCGGGTCGCGGTCACCG
>DASUNL010000034.1:0-21683 GCA_036277175.1 Pyrinomonadaceae bacterium
CTCGCACGTCCGCTTCGGCCGGATGGGCAAGCGGTTCGACCAGACGACTTTCGAGAACATGCTGCGGGTGGTGGAAACGTCTACGGGGAAGAAGCTCTCCGACGAGGAGATAAAGAGAATCGCGCGCGGCGCGGACGAGATTGACCTAGTCAATTCCGGCCTTGAGGAGACGATGGCGGTCGCCTACCACCAGATTCACGAGATTTGGAAAGCTGACTCGAAGATTCCGGGTCTGAGGACGGCGGCCTTCATCAGCGCGATAAACAAGATCGCCACCTCCTACGCCGAGCTAGGCATTTTCCCGTAAGCAGCAAGGGCGTGACGAGAGCGTCCGATGCTCAGGCATCGCCGGGTCCGTGGATTGATAAGAACAACGCGGGATGAATAGGATTCAACTGAGGTTTCACATTCGTCAGCTCCCCGCCCGCGGCATCAATGCGGCGAAGTCAGCTTAAGACCGATGATGCCGGCGACGATTAACAAGATGCAAAGAACTCTGCTCACATCACGAGCTTCGCCGAAAATCAGAATGCCAAGGACGGCCGCGCCGACCGTGCCGATTCCCGTCCAGATCGCGTAAGCCGTGCCGATGGGCAGCGTCTTAACGGCAAGGGACAGAAAATAGAAGCTCGCAACCATCGTCGCCCCGGTGAGCAAGCTCGGAAAAGCCCGCGTCCAGCCGTCGGTGTATTTCAGGCCGATTGCCCAACCGATTTCGAGCAAACCGGCGATGACGAGATATATCCACGCCATTTGAATCGCCTCTTGAGCGCGGTTCATTTCCGGGTAGGCTTTCGCTTCTTTGTGGGAGACGCGGGAGTGCCGACCGCCGAGTCATCCTGTGAAGCTGATGGTCGCTTACCCTCGCCCTTAAGGCCGCGCGTCGGTCGGCCTTCATCCTCACTTGTCGGGTCGGTGGAAATCCTTCCGCCCTCGTTCTCCCAACGGTCAAGCACCTTCTTCTTCAGACGCTTTCTGGCAAGCTGATCCGGCATCGCCGTATTCTCCTTTCCCCACCATTGTCTCACAATTCGCCCGGCGTCTCGCTGTGCCGCCGGGCCTTTACTCACTCCTCGCCACGCGCCTGCTCAGCGTCCGACGCGCTGAAGTGGTTAAGTCATCGGCTTGTCGCGGCTGCGCGTCTTGCCGGGCGAGGCGGTTCTGTTTTCGTGAACGAATTTCAAGCCACGCCACGCCGCCGAAAAAGATGAGTATGCCGAGGGCGACAACGATAATTGCGCTTAGGTCCATGATTGCCTCCTTCAATAATTTTTGGCGTCTCCTCCAACGCCCCGTTCGTCGGGAGCGCTTCCTTACTCTGTAACAACCTAGACGAAGATGCGACGGGCGGATAGCGTGAAAACACTTGTTCTTAATAGGTGATGACACGGCTGCTCGTAGGCTTTCCGATAATCGTACCTATCACCAATCACCGTTTACTTCCTCCAAGGGCGAGTACAACCCATAAAGATCAGCACGCGCTTCCGACCGGGTTTTAAAAGCGGGTGTAAACACTCGTACATGACAGGAGTTAACACGCTATCTCCCGCCAGCGTTCTCGCTTAGGTTAGGGGTGACGATCTCGCGGCCGGAGGCAATCTTAGAGATGTTGGAAATGACAGACGTGACGCTCGCTCAGAGGTTGGACGAGTTGGCGGCTTTCGAGCCGACCGAATACCCTTTCGTCAGCCTCTACCTGAACACGCGGGCCGACCAGCACGGGCGCGACAATTTCGCGTCCTTCGTCCGCAAGGAGTTTAAGGCGCGCGCCAAAACGTTCGCGCCGGAGTCCCTTGAGCTGGCGAGCTTCGAGCGTGACACGGCTCGCATCAAGAAATATTTACGGGACGAGCTGCGGCCTTCGGCGAACGGTCTCGCCATCTTTGCCTGCGCCGGGGCGGACGATTACTTCAGGGCGGTGCAGCTCGACGCGCCGGTCAAGCGGCATCAGTTGCACGTCTGTCAGGAACCGTACCTCTACCCGCTGGCGCGCCTGCTCGACCAGCACCCGCGCTACGTCGCGCTGATCGCCGACACGAACTCGGCGCGCCTGTTCGTCTTCGGCATGGGCAAGACGATGAGCAGTTCGGAGGTGCGGAACGTCAAGGTGAGCCGCACGCAGGGACGCGGCTGGTCGCAGATGCGCTACCAGAGGCACGTGGACAACTATCACCTGCTCCACGCCAAAGAAGTGGTCGAGATGCTCGGCCGCGTCGTGCGCGAGGAGGCTGCGGATCACGTCGTCATCGCAGGCGATGAAGTGATTGTCCCCCTACTGCGAGAGCAGTTGCCGCAGCACCTCGCGGACAAGGTGGTCGAAGTGCTGCGGCTCGACATCCGCACGCCCGAGCACGAAATCTTAAAGGCGACGATGGAGGCTCTCAGTGAGCACAACCTGCAAACCGACGCCGAAAGAGTCAGGCGGTTGCTGGACGAATACCGCGCCGGGGGCTTGGCGGTCGTCGGTGTGCGCGACACGCTCACCGCGCTCTATCAGGGTCAGGTGGACGAGCTGCTTCTGAGTGCCTCGGCGCGAGAGATCGTCTGCGCCGAAGAGGATTTTGACGAGACGATGGCGGACGGCGACTCGCCCGGTCGTCACGCCCTTCGCGGTCGTGAGCCGCATCTGGTGGCCGCGGACTTACTCGTCACACGCGCGAGGCTGTCGGGCGCGCGAGTCACCTTCATCGAAGACGCGGCGCTACTCGCCGGCGTCGGAGGCTGTGGCGCGCTGCTCCGCTACCGTCTCTGATTAGTAGAAGCTGTTAGCTCCGGGGCGGCGGGTGATGCGCAAATCGCTGAATCGCGACGCCAATTGATTGTGAGGAGGTCTTGAGTCTTGAACGGGAAGAGCAACATCAATACGGGAAATTATAAAACGTCATACCTCGGACGGCAGGGCGAAGGGCTTCTCCCCGAAGTCCGTCGGCGCTCCCCCGCGCGGGTCGGCGCGGGGGCAGACGTAAGTGAGCAGACCTTCACTTCCAGCGCCCAAGCCGAGTCGGCTCGGACAACGCGGCCGGGGCAGCTCAGGGTACTAAGAAGACAGAGGAGAAGTGGGAAGCCCATGGGGTTGTCGGCTAAGCAGTTGATGGAGAGGCGAATCCGTGCGCGTCTCGCGAAGAACGGAAGAGGGAGTGATTGAAGTGTTCAGGAAGTTCAATGAAATGCTGGCGGCGCGCAGGCGGCGGCGTGCGCTCGTAAAAATTCGTCAAGAGTTCGCGCGCAGCGGGCACCCGCTCGACGGGCACGCTGACTCCGTCATCGAGGCGTCGCTGCCGCCGGGTGTGTGCGAAACGCCGCCCGACTATTTGGGAGCGAAAACGATTAGCCGCGCGCTGCGGCGGCTGTCAAACGGCCCCGCGGGTGAGCACAGGCACGCCCTAAGGGAGGCGAGAGCGATGTCGGTTACGGGGGGCATTGAGGTTCAGCCCGGCGTGGACGCGACAGCGACGCGCGGTCAGTAGGGTTTATTAACGGGTATGAAAAGGGAGGTCGGAAGAATATGACGAGCGCGGTTGCGACCGAAATGGAAGTCAAGCCTTTCGACATCGAGGGCGAGGCGGGAGACGTGCGGGAGGTGGCGAAGGGGCTGTCGAAGGTGCTGGCCGACACCTATACGCTGTATCTGAAGACGCACAACTATCACTGGAACGTGACGGGGCCGATGTTCCACACGCTGCACCTGCTGTTCGAGGAGCAGTACCGAGAGCTTTGGGCGGCGGGCGACCGCGTCGCCGAGCGCATCCGCGCGCTAGGCTTCCCCGCGCCGGGCTCTTTCAAGGAGTTCTCCACGCTCACCTACCTACAGGAGGCGGAAGGCGTCCCCCCGGCGGCGGAGATGATCCGCCAACTGGTCAGGGATAACGAGACGGCCGCCCGCACGGCGCGCTGGGCGCTGTCGGTCGCGCGCTCGGCGTTGGACGCGCCGACTGAAGACCTTCTGACCCAGCGTCTGGCGGCGCACGACAGAGCCGCGTGGATGCTCAGAAGCCTGCTTGCCGATAAGAAGATGAGCGCAGATGAGCGAATCTGGTGAAGGACACGGCACAAGGCGGTCACGCGGCCGGCAACGGCACCCTCCGCTTCGCCGCTTGGATACACCGCCGGACATGAAGAGGGGGCGCGGGATAAACTCCGCGCCCCCTCTGGCTGTCATTCCCTTGAACGGCCGTGCCGGCCGCTACGGGGTGCACCCGTTGACGGTGTATTGCGTCCCGCTGTCCACGGCTGGGCCGCTTCTCGGCACGAACACCTTACGCACCGCCGTCGCCACGTTGCCGCTCGAATCCCTGACCTGCACGGTGATGGTGTAGACGCGGCCGTCGCCGCCTCCGTTGCGCTCACTACGCAGTTGTAGAGACTTGCAGTCCGGTGCGATGACGATGTCGTTGAGTGTGTTGCCGTCGCCGTTGCCGTTCGCGTTCTCCGGCTCGTCGCTCGTGGCCTTCAAGATGACCACGTCGTTGATGTCAACGCTGGCGTCGCAGCCGTCGCTGACGCTCGCGACGAGGTCGGAGATGGAGAACGTCTGGTACTGGTGGTTGGGAGGCGCGAGGTTAATCGTGCCCGTTGTCAGAGTGATCGTCGGCGGGGTCGAGTCGTTGACCGTAACGGTCTGGACGCCCGACGCCGTGTTGCCGTGCGCGTCGGTCGCCGTCCACGTGATGGTCGTCGTCCCGACGGGGTACGGGGCGTTCAACGGCTGCGAGTCGTTGCGCGCGCCCGCGACCGTGACGCCGGGGCAGTTGTCCGTGGCCGTCGCCGTGCCGGGGTCGAGGCTGACGCTGCACGAGTTGGCCGGGGCGTTGGTGTTGATGTTGGCCGGGACGCTTATCACCGGCGGCGTGTTGTCGTTGACAGTCACACTCTGATAGGCGTTCTTCGTGTGGCCGTGGCCGTCGTCGGCCGTGTAGGTGACGATGGTCGTGCCGACGGGGAAGTTGTTCCCGGCGGGCACGCCCGTGCGCGTGACGGTGACGGACGCGGAGCAGCCGTCGCTGGCGGTCGCCGTGCCGAGCGTCGCGTCATCGATGAACGCGCCGCAGGAGGTCGCGCCGGGACCCGTGTTGACGCTCACGTTCGGCGGCGCGGTAATCATCGGGTCGGTCGTGTCGACGATGTTGACGTCGACCGTGTCCTCGCCGAAGTCGCCGCTCGGGTCTGTGACCTTGAGCGTGATGGTGTGTGGGCCGAAGGCGAGCGACGTGTTAAGCGTCGCGTCCGTGCCCAGTATCGTCGCGCCCTCGCGCCACTCGTAGGTGAGCGTGTCGCCGTCGGCGTCCGTCGAGTCCGTGCCGTCGAGTGTGACGGAGGCCGCGCCGCCGACGCACTCGACAGTCTGGTCGTCGCCGGCGTCCGCGACCGGCGGCGTGTTGCACCCGCCTTCCGAATGGCCGCCGGACTCGGTGTTGCCCCTCAGTTCCCAAACGTCCTGACCGATACTGCCGCCGGTCGCCGTCTCGATGACTAGGCTCACGTGGTAGTCGCCGGTCTGCTGCACCCCGAAGAGCAGGTGCAGGTTGGCGGACGCGCCGCTCGGGAGCGGCGAGCCCAGCGTGATTGTGCCGACGCCGAGCGTGGAGTTGACGCCGCCGCCGTTCGCCTGCGCGGGCGGCTGCTCAAGCGTCGTCCCCACGACGTTTACGCTGCACGGCGCGGAGCCGCCGCACGTGGCCGCGTCGTTGACTCCGCCGACGACGACGGCCGAAGAGCTGAGCGCGCGCAGGTCGGCCGCGCCCGGTGTGGACGGGTTGGTCGTGTTGGTGACGCGGAAGCGTAGCTGCGTGACCGCGCCGCCCGTGTTGTTGGTGAACCTGCGGCGGAAGTCAATCGTGCCGAAGGTCGAGTTACTCGGTGCGCCGGGCGTCAGGTCGCGGACGGTGTTCGGCGCGGAGCCGAGCGCCACCGTCGAGTCGAGACGCGACCGGCCGAACTTCGCCGTGTCGGGCACGTTACAGGGCACGGGCCCGCGCGCGCCCGTCGAGTTCTCGGGGCCGGGGGCACCGAGCGTCGAGGTCGCGTTAGAGCCGACCGCGCCGGCCGTCGTCGAGACGACGACGAAGTCGGATGCGTTGTCGTTCGTGTCCTGCGTCGCGCCCTTGTCCACCTTACGGACGAAGCTGTACTCGGACGTTGAGCCTGCGGCGGGCTGGAGCGTCGAGCCCTCCCGCAGCAGGTCGCAGTTGCCGCCCGCGTTCGAGCCGAAGCCGACGGCGTCGAGCCTCGTTTCCGTCGAGACGTTGGAGAGGTCGGCGAGGTTGAAGAGCGCCACGTTGCGGTCGTCCTCGATGTTGAAGACGAGCGTCTGGTCGCCGCTCGCGTAAGCGCCGAGCGAGTAGGCCGAGCCGACGACGAGGTAGTTACCGCGCGCCGGGATGACCGTGCCTGCGGGGATGACGGCGACGACGACGGGCGTGTCACCGCAGCCGTTGCCCGACATCACCAGCGCCCAGCCCGCCGAGGCGTCAGAGGCCGCGACCGTGATGGGCGAGTCGGTGTTGTTGAGCAGCTCGACGAAGTCGTCGTCAGGCCCGGCCGGGCCGGAGGTGCGTAGCTCGCTGATGACGACCGTGCCCGGCGTGCTGTCGGGCGTAATGGTGCCGACGGCCTGCGCGTCGGTGATGGAGGCACCGCCGGTCGCGTCGCTGATGTCAACGAGGAAGGTCTCGTTCGTCTCGGCGTCGTCGGCGTCGGCGAGAACCGGCACGGAGATGGTCTGCACCGTCTGGCCGGGGTTGAAGGTGAGCGTGCCGCTGGTCACGGTGTAGTCCGAGCCAGAGGTCGCGGGGTTCGCCCCGCCGTCCGCAGTGGCGTAGTCGACCGTCACTGTGTGCGTGTAGGCGTGCGAGAGCGTGACGGCGAAGGCCGCGGGCGCTGAACCCGTTGCGGGCTCCGCGACTGAGGCGTCCTTAACCGAGACGTTAGGCGGAGTCAGAATCGGCGTCACGGTCGGGTCGGCCGAGCCGCCCGCCGCCGGGTCGTCGGTCTGGACGGCGGCGAAGTTGTCGCCGGAGACCGTGCCTTGGTTGGAGACCTGCGGCTGCGCACCCGTGAACGGGTTATTCACCGTCACTTGGAAGCTGATGCGGACGGTCTTGCCCGCAGGCAGCGTGCCGATGCTGACGTTGACCGTCTCGCCGCTGAAGATGGCGGGCGCAATCGCCGCGTTACTCGCCGCGTTAACAGTTCCCTTCTCTTCCGCATCGGCGGCCGGCTTCACAACCGCGTCGCCGTTGGTCATGGCCTTCCTGCTCACGCGCGTGGCGGAGGAGCGCCCGTAGGAGGCGCGGACGATGCGCGCGCCGTAGAGCGACGCACTGCTGTCGTCGGCAAAAGGCGCGACCAACTCGTCGGCCGCACTCACTTCGCTATCGGCCGACATGTCGCTCCACACGCGCGGCCCGTCAGTCGCGCTTGCCTGCGCGGACAGGGCCGCACTGTCGGAGGCGAATCCATTCTGCGGGCTGCCGCCGAGGCTGGCGGTGTCCGGGGCGCTGCTGCAATTGCTGAACCCGCTCGCGGCCGAAAGGAGTGTCGTCCCGCCGCCGGCCGGGTTCTGGCCGTCTACAAAAGCTTCCACGCCGGGCGAGGCGGTCGCGGCCATTCCTTCGATGCCGAAGTCGTTCGTGGTCGCCACCGTCCCCTGCTTGCGCAGGCCGATACCGGTCGAGCCGCCGCTGCCGGCGCTCGTGTTGTTGCTGATGTCGAGGCAGACGGCGTCGTCGTTAAGATTCGAGTTGCCTGCGTCCACGCGGATGCCGGGGCGGAGACTCGCCGCGACCGGCGCGGAGACGTTGTTGTTCTTAATCGTCAAGCCGGCGAAGCCCCTAGCCCCGCGTCCGACGAGCAGGATGCCGTTGCCGTCCGTGCCGGTGATGGTGTTGTCCGTCACCGTCAGCGTCAGGTTCGGCGTCGACGTGTTGCCCGCGCTCCCCGCGCCGTTGCCGCCGCCGATGCCGTTGCCGCCGCCGAGGTTCGGCGTGTGGGTGGCCGCGATGGCGTTGTTGTGAATCACGCCGCTCATATCGGAGTAGCCGTTATTGCCGATGAGGAGCACCGTTCCTATCGCGCTGCTGCCGAGCCCGGCCGCCGTCGGCGCGGTGCAGCCGCCCGTGTTCTTCCCGTTGCACTGGACGAGGAAGTTCATCTGGGCGCGCGCCGTGGAGTTGGCGCTGCTGGTGACGAGGGCGACGGCCTGCGTGCTGTTCGAGGGGAGGCTGATGGAGTTGTTGGTGATGGAGATGAGCTTCGTCGCGTCGCCGGGGACGCCGGCCACCCCACTCAACGTGCCGGTCGGGCCGCTGCTCACCTGCACTTGAATGCCGGCCGCGCGCGTGCCCGAGATGTTGTTCTGGTTGATGGTCGCGCTCTCCAGCCGGAAAGCTGTGGTGGCCGTGCCGAGGCCGACAAAGTCGATGCCCGGCCCGTTGGTCGTCGTGCTGATGGTGTTGTTCGAGACGTTCGCGCTCGTTAGCGTCCCGTCGGCGGCCTGCACGTTGAGGCCGCCGTAGAACGAGTTCGTCAGCACGTTGCCGGTGACGTTGAGCGTGCCCGAGATGTTGTTGGCCGTCGTCTTGTTCGCGTTGAAGGCGATGGCCGACTCCTCGCCCGCGTCGCCCGCGGCGTTGATGGTCGAGTTGGTCAGCGTGAAGTCAGTCACCTGCGTGCCGCCGACGCCGCTGCCGAGCGTGTTCTGGATGCTCATCTGGTCGAGCGAGACGCTGGTGGCGTTGGTGAGCGAGACGCCGTCGCCGCTCGTGCGCTGGATGGTGCCGCCCGAGCCGTTGTTGGCGCTGCCGGCGTCCCCACTCACGGCGAAGCTGCCGGTGGTGTTGGTCAGGACGATGCCGCTTGCCGGGTCAGGGTTGGCGTCGTTGTTGCCGGCCGAGATGCTCTTAAACGTCGCGGCGAGCACGCCGTTATTCAGGTTGACGGGGATGCCGGCCGTGGTCGTGTTGCTCACGACGACGTTTTCCGAGACCGTCAGCGTCCCGAAGCCGTTGCCGCTGATACCCGTGCCCGTGGTGTTCACCACACTCAGGCCGTGGATGGAGTCGTTCTGCGCGAGGTTGATGCCGTTGGTGCTGGCGGCCGTGGTGGTGATGACGGGGTTCGGCCCGCCCGTGGACGGGAGCGGGTCGCCGTCGGGCGCGGGCGTTATCAACGCGAGCGCCGCGATGGAGGACGTCGCGCCCTGACCGATGACGCGCTGGTTGTTCTCAAGCGTCAGAGGGCCGGTGTAGTCGCCACCCGTGTAGATGAAGATGTTGTCGCCCGCCTCGGGGTCGATGACCGCGCCGAGGTTGACAGTTCCGTTGCCGTTGACGGCCTCGAAGTCGGCGAGGCTCGTGAACGGATGCGTCAGTCGGCCGTCGCAGCCGGAGGTGCACGCGCCGGACGCATTATTGATGAACCAGATCATGTCGCTGACGGTGAGGACGACCGTACCCACGTCGCTCCCGCCGCTGTTGCTAATCGTGTAGTTGAAACTGTCGGTGCCGGTGAAGCCGCGCGGCGGGTTGTACGTGAACGTGCCCGTCGAGGTGTTCACCGTGACTTCGCCGCCGTGCGCGCTGGCCGCGTCGAAGGACGTGATGGTCGCGCCGGGGGCTTGGTCGTTGGCGAGCACGCTATAGCCCGTGACCGAGGTGTTGATGCGCACGTTGCCGGTGGCCGAGCGCATGTCGTCAACGGCCAAGGGCTTGACGCCGAAGCTGAAGGTGTGGTCGGCGGCCATCTGGTCGGGCGGGTCGAATGCGTCCGCGTCCGTAATCTGGTTGGCGAAGACCGTCACCGTGCAGGTCGTGCCGGCCGGGAGGTCTGCTGTGGGGTCGAGCGTGAAGCTCGCGGCGGGCGACGCGCTCAGCGTGAATGTCTGGGGCGAGCCCGTCGGGCACTGGACGGAGAAAGAGCCGGTCGTGGCGTTGACCGGCTCGGTGAAGTTGACGGTGATGTTGGAGTTCTGCGCGATGCCGGTCGCGCCGTCGACGGGCGACGTGGTGGTGACGGCCGGGCCCGCGTCCACGTTGATCGTCACGGTCGCCGTGTCGTTCGGCGAGAGGCCGTTCGTCGCCGTGTAGGTGAAGGTGTCTGTGCCTTCAAAGCCGGCGGGCGGCGTGTAGTTGAAGCTGCCGTCGGCGTTGAGCGTGACGGTGCCGCTCTGGGTGGTCGAGCCGGCGGCGATGGGCTGGGCGGTCGGCGAAGGCGTCCCGGTGTCGTTGGCGAGGACGCCCGGCGCAGAGATGTTCAGGGCGACGTCTTTGGTCGCGTTGTAGCTGTCGGCGAAAGCCAAAGGCGAGACTCGTAGAGAGCCGGGCACGAGCGTCGTGTTCGGGTCGATGGTGTCCGTGAAGGTGACGCCGGTCGCGTCCGACGCGCCCGTGTTGGACACGTTCACGTCATACGTGATGGTGTCGCCGGGCTCGGCCTTGTTGTCGCCGTCCGGGTCGGGGAACGAGTCGGTCTTGGTGGCGCTGACGACGGCGGTCTGCGGGGCGAACGCGAGGGCGGGCAAGTACCCGCCCGCCTGAATCTGTGCGCTCAGCGCAGAGGCCGACGCCAGAGGCATGAGCGGTGTCACGAGAAGCATGAAGGAGACGAGGAGGGCTGTAAAGACTCGCGTCTGGCGGAGACGCAGGGGGGTGCAGAATGATTTCATTGTTGGGTGTCCTATCGGGGTTGAAACCTTTGGGCAGTCCTTCGAGGTGAAGTGAAGTGGTGGTAGAGCGTTGAAGTTTAGAGGCTTAGTTGGTGGCAGGTCAGTGCGAGAGTAGCGGTAACACCGGGGGCCGACCTGTCACATATCCTGAAGACTTGGGTGACTCTCTAGAACCGTCGGAAGGGCGCAAGGTATCACGGAAATCGGAGCCGAGCAATATTTTTGTACGTAGCCGCGCTAGCCGGGGCTTTCCACACCTCTAAAGAGTAACCGGGCGTGGTTCGGCAGTAGGCCGCGCGCCGTTTAATACCTAGAAGGATACAGGTGCGACAGCCCAGACGAACGTAAAGCAATATTAGACCGCGATTCGACGTGCTCTAATGGTGCGCGCTTTGTGTTTAATGCTGAGCGAGATTACCTTCTCGTCGCGGAAGTCGAAGGAAACATTAAATGCTTTAAACCAGATGATGCTCCACCCGACAAGGCTCGTCTTCGAGCTTGCTCTCAGCGGCGTCCGAGCCAGCAAGGAAGGCGCTTGAGATAGACCGATGATACGGTCATTCACCCAGTTGAACTGAAATTCCTCGCTCCCTTTTTCGCAGTCTAAGCGGACTACAGTATTTAGCAAGCCTCGGGGATATGCGCCCGGCTCCGTGCCTTCTACTTTAAGAAATCGGAGCGCCCCTTTCTCTTTGAAGATATTTAGGATTGCCGTAGAGTAAGCTCCGACCGGGGCACCCGGCCTCTTCCACTCTGTCGGTATTGCATTTGAGTCGCCGCGAGCGAGACCTTCAATCATAATCTTTGCTCTTTCGCTCAATCGGGCGCGGCGCTGAAATTCCGCATCGGACGTGTCCGCGAGCGCATTAACGGCGTCTTGACCTGACGCGCCGATTTCCAGCTTCCCTTTTTCAACTCGGATGATGAGCTTGCCGCCTGTGCTCAACTGGTAAGTGCCTACAAACCTCTTCGCCAAATCCGGGTTGAGAGGAGCAGATGCAGGCGGAAGCTCGAATGAGTCGCCTTCGTACATGTGAAATTCTTTTGCGCCAAAAATCATCTGCGGCACCAAGCGGTCGGCGACGTGCCGTGTGCCGAACAGCTGATTACTGCGGTTCGCAAGGTTAATCATCAAGACGTTTTCGTCTTGAAACCAAGAGAATTGAGAGCCGAAGCCAAAATAGTCGCCGCCATGCTGAATAAGTGTCGTGCCCCGAGGGGTCTTCTGGATAAACCAGCCGTATCCATAATTGTTCAGACGCGGAGTGAACATCTTTTGTTTAGCCGCGGGCGAAAGAATGAGGTTGCCATTCAAAGCCACGTGCCATTTATATAAATCGCCCACGGTTGACACGACCTCGCCTCCACCCAAGTCCACCCAAGTCGAGCTCGACCATTTGCGCGGGTCGCCGGTTTCGCCGGACTCGTCATAGGAGCGCGCGATGAGGGCGTCTTTAACAGGCGGCAGCCCGCCCCCCCAGAACCCTGTGCTGCGCATCCCTGCGGGCTCGAAGATGTGGGCGCGGAGAAAATCCCGAAACGGTCTTTCGCCGACTATCTCAACGATTCCGGCCAAGAGAACGTATCCCGCATTTGAATAGACGAAAGATTTACCGGGTTCGCCGATGAGCGGCATCTCAAGGATTCGTCTAAGGGCGTCCGTTCGGTTGACCTCCTCATAGTATTCACCGTGCGGATTAGTGAGCGGGAAATTCCTGTCCAAACCGGAAGTGTGAGTGAGCAATTGTTCAATCGTGATTCCACTCTTCTCCTCCGGCACGCCGGGAAGATAACGGCTAATCGGGTCGGTGACTTTCAACTTCCCTTGCATTTCAAGTTTGAGGATTGCCGTGGCGGTGAACTGCTTCGCCAGTGAACCGATATCAAAAACCGTTTCGGGTGTGTTGGGGACATTCGCCGCTTCGTTAGCGAGACCGTATCCCTGACGGAGAACGATTTTGCCGTCTTTGACAACGAGCATCACACCTGAGTAGCCGAAGCCGCTCAAACTGCTCAGGAAACTATCGACGCTATGGCCGAGTTGCCCATCAATGACAGTATCGCGCGCGGGCGCGGACTGTATATTCGTTAAGTGTTTCTCATATCCCCTTCCTTTGAAGGTTCCGGCAACGACGAGCCCGGCACAGATAAGTGCGCGGATGAAAGTTTTTTGAATCAAAAGATGATCCTCTCCCGTAAGAGTCCCGCATAGATGAGACGAAGGATGAGACGCTTCATGACAGTTAGTCTCCGCGCGAGCAGGGCGCAAGCACTGAATTACACGCGCTTTAGCCGATAATGTTCCGGTGGTCACGATAGCGGTCTAACGCCCGGCATCACCCGCCCCCCAAATTCAAGATTCATGAGAGGCGCGCTGAATGGGTGAACGCGAGTCGGTAAAATTTTCTTCGACTGCGGGGAGAAAATCAGGTTCGGGCTTCGCGAGAGCTATTTTTTACAACTGCCGTGTTGACCCGCCGGCCGTCTGTTCGGAAGAATGGACAACTCCGATTTGAGAAAAACGAGACTCGTCCGGTCGCCCGTCGCTCATGAAGAATCTTTCGCCTCGCGCTTTGCCCTTCGCCGCCCTCGTGCTGCTTCTGTCGGCTCTCGCTTCGGCGCGCGCGCAGACTCCCGCGCTGATGAACGCGGCGGAGTCTCAACTCGCGCTCAACAGGCTGTCGGTCGTGGGCAGCGCGCTCTACGTCGGCGCGCACCCGGACGACGAGAACACTGCGCTTTTGGCTTACCTCGCGAACGGGCGCGGCGTGCGCGCGGCATACCTGTCGGTGACGCGCGGCGACGGCGGTCAGAATTTAATCGGGACGGAGCAAGGCGCGGCGCTCGGCCTCGTCCGCACGCAGGAGCTTCTCGCGGCGCGTCGCGTCGACGGCGCGGAGCAGTTCTTCACGCGCGCCATCGACTTCGGCTTCTCGAAGTCGCCCGAAGAGGCGCTCGGCGTGTGGGGTCACGAGGCGGCGCTCGCGGACGTGGTCTGGGTGATACGTCGCTTCCGTCCCGACGTTGTCATCACTCGCTTCCCCACGACGGGCGAGGGCGGCCACGGACACCACACCGCCTCGGCCATCCTCGCGCGCGAGGCGTTCGACGCCGCGGGCGACCCCGCGCGCTTCCCCGAACAACTCGACCACGTCAAGCCTTGGAAGCCGAAGCGTCTCGTCTGGAACATGTTCGTGCGTCAGGGCGAGCGGCCCGCCGCGAGCGCGGGGAAGCTGCTGAGCGTTGACGTGGGCGCGTACGACCCTCTGCTCGGCAAGTCGTACACGGAGATAGCCGCGCAGAGCCGCTCGATGCACAAGAGTCAGGGCATGGGCGCGGCCGAGCGCCGGGGCACGTCGCTCAACTACTTCGCGCACGTCGCGGGCGAGGAGGCGACGAAGGACATCTTCGATGGCGTCGACTTGAGTTGGCGTCGCGTCGCGGGCGGCGAGGCCGTGGGCCGTCTGCTCGAACAGGCGGGGCGCGAGTTCAGAGCGTCGAACCCGCAGGGCGTCTTGCCGCTTCTCTTCCGCGCGCGCGCCGAGATGCGAAAGCTCCCGGCGGACGACGCGCACGTCAATGCTAAGAGCAAACAACTCTTCAAAGTCATACTCAACTCACTCGGGCTGTGGGCCGAGGCCGTCGCCGCCGACCCTTACGCGACGCCGAGCGCGGACGTGCGCGTCAACGTCACGCTCGTCAACCGCTCGGACGTTCCCGTGCGTTTCGATAGCGTCTCACTCCTGAGCGGCAAGACGCAGGAGGTCGGGAAGGAGCTGAAGAACAACCAGCCGGTGACGACCGAGCTGAGCGTGCCCGCGCTCGCCGACTACAGCCAGCCCTACTGGCTGCGCGACGAGCCTGGCAAGGGGCTTTTTAAAGTCAGAGAGCAGGAGAGCGTCGGCACGGCCGAGCCGTCGGCGCAAATCCCTCTGGTCGTGCGCGCCACGGCCGGCGAGAACGAGCGGCTCGACTTCGAGCTGCCCGTCCTCTTCCGCTGGACTGACCGCGTACACGGCGAGATGTATCGTCCCGTCGTCGTCGTGCCGGAGGTCGCCGTCCGGGTCGAAGAGAAAGTCCTCGTCTTCCCCGACCGGCGGCCCAAACAGGTGCGCGTTAAGTTGCGAAGCAACATCGCGGGCGAAGTTTCCGGCACGCTCCGTCTGAAGTTGCCCGGCGCGTGGGCGGCGTCGCCTGCTGAAGTCCCCGTCTCTTTGAAATCGAAGGGCGAAGAAGTGTCGGCGGCGTTCGCCGTGACGCCTCCCGCCGTCGCTTCGACCGCCACGCTCGCGGCCGAGTTCGAGGCGGGCGGGAAGAAGTACACGCGCGGGCTGGTCGAGATTGACTACGCGCACATCCCTCGGCAGACGCTCTTCCCGGCGGCCGAGGCGCGGCTCGCGCGCGTCGAACTGGCGCGTCGCGGCTCGCGCGTCGGCTACGTGATGGGCGCGGGCGACGAGATACCGGATGCGCTCCGGCAGGTCGGCTATGACGTGTCGCTCCTCTCGGACGAAGACCTCGAAGGCGCAGACCTCTCGCGGTTCGACGCAGTCGTGACGGGCGTGCGCGCCTACAACACGCGCGCGGCCTTGCGCCGGCAGCAGCGGCGTCTGCTCGAATACGTCGAGCGCGGCGGCACGCTCGTCGTGCAGTACAACACGGCGGAGCGCGCGCTCGAAGGTTTCGCGTTCGGCCCCTACCCGCTCAAGCTCTCGCAGGAGCGCGTTTCGGTCGAGGACGCCCCGGTCACGCTCGCCGAGCCGCGCAACGAGCTGCTCGACGCCCCGAACAAAATCACCGTGGCCGACTTCGACGGGTGGGTGCAGGAGCGCGGACTCAACTTCCCCTCCGAGTGGGACGCGCGCTACCAAACACTTTTCGAGAGCTACGACCCCGGCGAGCGGCCGAAGCCGGGCGGCACGCTCGTCGCGCGTCATGGCAAAGGCGTGTATGTCTACACCTCTTATTCGTGGTTCCGCCAACTGCCCGCCGGCGTGCCGGGCGCGTACCGCGTGTTCGTCAACCTCATCTCGGCAGGTAAAAAATGAAACGCGACATTCGTAACACAGCGCGGCGCGATGAAGCGGCGCGGACGGCGGGTGAGACGTCGCGGACGACGCGGGCGTCGCGTCTGACGGATGACGAAGCGTCGCGTGTGACCGACGAGCCGCCGCCCGTCGGCGGGAGTTGGGCCGTGCTCTACGCCGCCGTGCTCGCAAACCTCGCGCTGCTCGTCGTGCTCTTCTATCTCTTCACGCGGGCTTTCCGATGAGAATACTCGACTGGCTGGTGCTCGCCGCCGCGCTCGTCGGCATCGTCCTCTACGGGCTCTGGAAGGGACGACGCACGCGCGACCTCGACGACTTCCTCGTCGCCGACCGGCGCATGCGCTGGCATCACGTCGCGCTCTCGATTATGGCGACGCAGGCCAGCGCCATCACCTTCCTCTCGACGCCCGGCCAAGCCTTCGCCGACGGCATGCGCTTCGTGCAGTTCTACCTCGGACTGCCCGTGGCGATGGTTATTCTCTCCATCACCGCCGTCCCGCTCTACCACCGGCTCAAGGTCTACACGGCCTACGAATACCTCGAAGGCCGCTTCGACTTAAAGACGCGCACGCTCGCCGCGCTGCTCTTCCTCGCGCTGCGCGGACTCTCGACGGGCGTCTCGATCTACGCGCCGTCGGTCATCCTCTCGGTCATCATGGGGTGGGACATCCGGCTCGTGATTTTTCTCATCGGCGGGATGGTTCTGCTCTACGCGGCGCGGGGCGGCGCGCGCGCCGTCGACAACACGAACTTTCAGCAGTTCCTCATCATCATGGGCGGGATGCTCGTCGCCTTCTTCACGATTGTCTGGCTACTGCCCGCCGACGTGTCTTTCCTCGAAGCGATGCACGTCACGGGCGAACTCGGACGGCTCAACGCGATTGACTTCACGTTCGACCCGTCGAACCGCTACAACTTCTGGTCGGGGCTCGTCGGCGGCTGCTTCATCGCGCTCTCCTACTTCGGCACAGACCAATCGCAGGTGCAGCGATACCTGACGGGCGAGTCAATCGCGCAGAGCCGTCTGGGCCTCCTCTTCAACGGGCTGGTCAAAGTGCCGATGCAGTTCTTCATCCTCTTCCTCGGCGCGATGGTCTTCGCCTTCTACCAGTTCACGCAGCCGCCCATCTTCTTTAACCCCGTGGAGTTGGAGAAGGCGCGCGCGGGCGCGCGCGGCCCGCAGCTCGGCGCGCTCGAAGCGGAGCACGCGGCGGCCTTCGAGGTGAAGCAGCGCGCGGCGAGAGAATATATCGGGGCCCTGCGCGCGGGCGACGACGAGCGGGCCGAGGCCGCGTCGCAAAGGCTTAGGGAGGCGCAGGCGAAGTCGGACGAGGCGCGCGCCGGGGCCGTCGGGATTCTGAAGGAGTTCGACGCGAACCCGAACGACACCAACTACGTCTTCCTCAACTTCGTCACACACTACCTGCCCGCCGGAGTCGTCGGCCTCGTCCTCGCGGCCGTCTTCTTCGCCTCGATGTCCTCGACCGCGTCGGAGTGGAGCGCGCTCGCCTCGACGACCGTCGTGGACATCCAACGACGCCTCTTCCGCCGCCGCGAGGGCGACCGCTACTACCTCATCTCGTCTAAGCTGGCGACCCTCTTCTGGGGACTCTTCGCCGTCGCGTTCGCGCAGTACGCTGGGCAGCTCGGCTCGCTCGTAGAGGCCGTCAACCGCCTCGGCTCGCTCTTCTACGGCACGCTCCTCGGCATCTTCCTGCTCGCCTTCTACTTCAAGCGCACGAATGGCACGGCCGCCTTCGTCGGCGCGCTCGCGGGCGAGGCAGTCGTCCTCTACTGCTTCTTCCGCACCGACATCGCCTTCCTCTGGTACAACGTCATCGGCGCTTTCGTCGTCATCGCCGTGGCGCTCGTCATCAGCCTCTTCGTGACCAACGACAGAGCGCCCGTGAGCGGCGAGCGTTGAGGCGTTGAGCAATAACGCGGAGAGGCTTGAGACGCACGCATCTCAAGCCTCTTCGTTATTCCGACTTCCGTGTTCTAACTCTGACCGCGTAACGCTCGCCGCTCGCTACTTCTTCGCCTTCCACTCGGCGAGCGTCTTCTCGAAGTTCGCCATCGCCTGCGCGTTGGCGTTGGCGGCCTTGCCGACTTCGAGCGCCTTCTCGCCCGTGGCGATGGCGTCGGCCGTCTTGCCCTGCGCGGCGAGGATGCGCGCCTTGAGGTTCAGGTTGTTGTAGTTCTCTTTGGCCTTGATGGACTGCTCCGCCCAGCGCATCGCCTCGTCGAGGTCGAGCTTGTTCTGAAGAGAGTAGTTCGCGGCCTGCAAGGGCGTCTGCCAGTCGTCGGGCTTCGCGGCGGCGATGGCGGCGCGAGCCTTCTGAATCGTCAGCGCGTTGACGTCCTTCACTTCGACGGTGAACGGGACGCGCAAGCGTTCCCAACGGAGATTGACCCGAGCCGAGTTTTCCGTCACCGGGTCGAAGTCGAACATCAGCCACTCTTGGTTGTCGGCGGCCGTCTCGGGCTTGGCCTTGACGCGGAGCGCGTCCTTCTTCTCGTCGTAGGTGAAGCTGCCCCACTGGCCGTCGTCCTTGTTGAAGATGATCGTCCACTCGGCCGGGCCGGGGATGGTGTGCAGGCTGTAGCGGCCGGCCGGGAGCGGCTGCCCGTTGACCGTCACGTCGTCGGTGACCTCGAAGAGCGTCGCCTCGTTCGCGCCGGTGCGCCACACGTGGCCGTAAGGGACGATGACGGCGTCCTTCGCGCGCGCGCGCGCGTCGTCAAGAGTGGCCGTGCCGGCGGCGGCACCCGCCGGCGGGTCGCCCCAGATTTTCCGCCCCTTCACGCCGGGGCGGCTGTAGGTGATTTTGATGTCGGTGACGCCGACGGTCTGCATGGCGCTGGCCTTCTGGCTCGGGCGCGGCAGGCGCAGGGGCGTCTGCGCTGAAGCCAACGGAGCGGCGGCGAGGAGGAAGAGAGACAGAAGGGCGGCGCGGCGGAAGAGAGTCTGAGCGGATTTCATCTTTAGTATCCTCTTGAGTAGGTGTTTGAGTTATGCCGACCGAAATGTTACGGCTTTCGGCGATCCCGTCCGGCGCGACGGCGCGAAGGACTTCCGTGTCTTTCGGCGGTGTCGAATGGTAACAAAAAACTGCACGCGGGATTCTCACACAGTTGTAAAAAGTTCTCCACTTGCTGACCATGATATTTGTTGCAACACTAGCAATTCAAGGGGATAAGTGTCAGAGGAAGTGTGAAGAATCGATGAAAATAAGTGCCAGACCTTTGAACCGAATTCGCGTCGGCGTCATGCTCGCGTCGGTTCTCGCCGGCCTCCCGGACGTCAACGCCCAAACTCCGCCTTCTACCAACCCTTCGGTGAACGAGGCCGTGGGCGCGGGGTTGCAGGCCGACGCCGCGCGCGCCCTTCGCGTCCTGAAGGCGCGTCCGGCGTCCGAGTTCACCGGCCGCGATGCCGAATACCGCGCCTGCATGCTGAAGCGTTTCGACGCGCCGAAGCCGTCGCAAACGGACGCGGCCACAGAGGGTTTCGCCGCCGACGTGCTGCGTGCCTTCCGACTCTACTGGCACGGCTCGCTGCTCGACCCGGCGACGCGCGAGGCTAATCAGGCGGCGCTCGCGCGAACGCTCGGCGGTTTGCTCAAGCACGCCGGGGCGAAATCAGAGACGATGGATGCGCTCGAACCGCGTGTGCTCGCGCGGCTGCGCGCCGACGGCTATCACGCGCTGATGGGCCGCACGGGGCCGATGCGCGAGCTGATGATGTGGAGGAAGCAGGAGTCGAAGCTCCATCGCGTGAAGCTGCCCGAGGGTGAGCACGAGACGCGAGTCGAGATTCTTGACGACTTCCTAACCCTCGGCTGGGCCGACTACGCGACCTGCGGGCGACGCGGGGCGGGCGGGTGGGCGACGACCGACGCATTGTTCGCGGTGCGCCCGCGCTACGCGAGCCTCGACGGCGAAGAGTTCCGCGTCACGTTCTTGGGACACGAGACGCAGCACTTCGCCGACCTCAAAAAATACGCGCCGATGGAGTCATGGGAACTCGAATACCGCGCCAAGCTGGTGGAGCTGGCGCAGGCCACGGAGACTCGCGCGCGGATTCTCGCCAAGTTCAGCGAAGACCAATCCGACGACCCGCGCTCGCCACACTCTTACGCCAACAAGCGCGTGCTCGCCGCGTTGCGCGCTCGTCTTGGCGCGGGCGCGGCCTCTGACCTCAATGCCGTGCCGGTCGCGGACTTGCAGCGCGCGGCCGTCGCGCTCCTCGCCGAGGACTCCGGCCGCCGAACACTCCGCGCACGCTAGACGGTCGTCAGTTTGTGTGTGAGGCGAGAGAGATGAACGCCTGTTCCTCTTCGCACGCGATGTAAATAACTCGGCCGCGGGATTGGGGCGTCTTCCAACTCTGTTCCCTTACGGCTTCGGCTTCTTCCCCGCGTTAAGCTGCTCGGCCTGTTTCAAAGACTCACGCCCGTAATCGCCCCACTTCGTTTGCGCTCGCCAGCGTGCCTCGTCGCGCGCGTCCGCGTCGCGCTCCTCGACGAGCCAACGGGCGAGCACCTTCGGTAATTCAGGATGACGTTGTCTCGCCATCCAGTCGAGGATACCGAGGCGCGCGTCAGCCGCGATGGCGCGCCTGTTGGCATACATCACGAGGGCGCTCTCGTGCATGGCCCGCGTATGCGCATTCGTGATGTGCGAAGGCTCGATTTCCACCATCGCCGCGAGCAGCGTCTCGACCTCGTCCGGCCGCGCCGGCTCGTCGAAGTAGTAGCGCGGCGACACCCCGACGAGTTTGTGTAAGCGCCCGACGACGGTCGGCAGGTGCTCGTCCGGCGACGACTTCAACCTGAGGGCGTGAAGCCCGACGTTCTTAAACTGACCGCCGGGGCGGTAGACATCGGAGAGCCATCCTTCGGCCGCTTCGGCGAGGCGCGCGTCCGGGGCGACGGTGCGCTTGATGAGCAGCGACAGGAGCGCGGCGTCGGGAGGTTTCTTTTCGTGTAGAGCGACGATGTCGCTGAGCGCGCGTTCGCGGTCGAGCCGCCACAAAAGTTTCCAGTGCTCCACCCCGCCGTCGTTGATGATGTAGATGCCGCCCTGCTGCCCCTGCGCGTAGACGTATCCGTAGCCGGCGGCCACCACGTCCGGCGGCAACTCTGCGGCGAAGCGTTCGAGGAGCATGTAAGGCAAATAATATTCATACAGTATGAGATTGCCCACGAGCCTCTCGCGCAACTTCTCCGTCGCCCAACCCGCGTCGGCCGCCCGCGCGAGCATCCTGTCCAAGCCGCTATTGTCGCGTTGAATATTTCCCCAGTGGAGTTCTCCGTACTCTTCGAGGAAGCGCGCACGGCGCGGGTCGGGGTGTTCGATGACGGCTTCGAGGTATCCGCGAAATCGGAAGTGTGCGTCGCGTTCGTCAGCGCCTTGAAGTCGCCTGAGTTGCTCGGCGAGGAAAGCGAGCGGGAAGTCGAGCGACTTGAAGTCCGGGAGTGGGGGCGCGCCGCGATTCCGCCACGGGAAAGTTTTTTTGGCGAACGCTTCGTAGAATTCGTCCGCCGCTTCCGTCCACTTCACCCACTGCTCCGGGCGAGTGTTCTTTATCGCCCGCGCCTCCGCCTCCAAGGCGTCGAGCGTCGGGGTCTGCCTCGCGTCGCGATTCATCTTCTCCTGAGACGCGGCGCGGGCCGGGCTGCCGCCGACAATGACCAGCACCAACAGGCTCACCAAAACACTTCTCATGGGTTCTCGCAAAACGCTCACCCGCACGGTCGTCGATCTTCGCCGACCACTCCGACACAAAATTCCCTGCGCCATCTTCGGACAGAACGGGCACGACCCCTAAAACTTGCCGCCCGAGATAAAATTAAGCCGGCCGCGTCGCGTCCCGTAAGACTTCAGCGGGATCATGCACGTGCGCTCAGTCAACGACCAGACACCCGCCAGCCGGGTCAACACCTTCTACAAATAATGTCTTGGAAACCCCG
>DASUNL010000035.1:0-7302 GCA_036277175.1 Pyrinomonadaceae bacterium
CGTACTTCCTCGGCGCGCGACGCCGCGCTCGTCGTGCGCGCCGCCGCGCCGCAGACGTGACACACGTCATCGCCCGCCGTGATAATCGAGCCGCAACTGCGACACACGCCCGGACGCCCCGCCGCGACGGCCGCGCGCCCCTCGTCCCCCTCAAGCCTCTGCCCGTCAGACAAACTGTGTCCGCCCCCTCGGACGCCCGCTCGGACGCCTCTGCACGGAAGACCGCGACCCCGCCGCGCGCTCACGACACTACGGCCGCGCTTGACCCTTCAGTCAGCAATCATCCCCGTTTGACGATTTCCGACGAGTGTACAACGCGCCGAGCCGGGCTGTCATGCGCGGCCACCCGCGCGTCGCGTCGCGCGCGGCCCGCAACTCCTGACCGATTCGCTTTGACCGAAATCACGTCAAAGCGACCTCCGCGCGACGCGCACGCGCGCGGCGGCAACCCTTTTCGTCGCGTTACGGCGCGCGCCGTGGCGGCACGAGTCTTGACTAACGTAAGTCGCCGTTCTCTCGCCCCGAACTTACGCAGGCGGCGCGCCCGACTAAAAATTAAAGGTAGCGACACCCCCGATGCGACGACTCTCGATACTCCTGCTGGCCGTGACGCTCTCCGCGCTCGCGCCCCGCGTGCCGACGACGACACCCGCGCGCGCTGGGCGCGACGGCGGCGGCTCGCGCCCACGCGCGGGCCGCATGACGGACGCGCTGCTCGCGCGAGTCCGCGCCGAGCGGCCGGGCGGCCGCGAAAAGGTGCGCGTCATCCTGAGCGTCGAGGGCGCGCAAGGCCCGTCGGCGCGGCGCGCTCTGGAAGCGGCGGGCGCACAGGTTCATCGCGAGTTGGGCGAGGTCGGCGCGTTGGTCGCCGACGTGCCGGTCGCGCGTCTCGCCGAGGTCGCCGCGCGCAACGAAGTCGCGTGGGTCTCGCACGACGAGGAGGTACGTTCGCTCGCCTCGACCGACAACACGAGTCACGCCGAAGTGACGACGGGCGCGAGCAAGGTTCTGCCCGTGGGCAAAGAAAAAATCGCCTCGGGCGGCGGCGGCAACCGCGTCGGCATCGCCGTCTTAGACAGCGGCGTCAGCCCGCCCGACGCGGCCGAGTTCGCGGGCTACGAGTGGCGCAAATCGAGCGGCACGCTCGGCCTCGGCCTCTTCTCGCAGACCTACCTCGCCGCCTACAACCGCGTCGTCAAACACGTCGACTTCACGGGCGACGGCGCGGGTCAAGACACTTACGGACACGGCACGCACACGGCGGGCGTCGCGGCCGGGACGGGGCAGGCGAGCGAGGACGCGGCCGCGCGCAACCCCGGCGCGGAAACCTACGGCGGCATCGCGCCCGGCGCGCACCTCATAGACGTGCGCGTGCTCGACTCGCGCGGCGTCGGCACGGTGGCCGACGTGATTGCGGGCATCAACTGGGTCATCCAGAATCGCAAGACCTACAACATCCGCGTGATGAACCTCTCGCTCGGCGCGGCCCCCGCGCAGAGCTACAAGACCGACCCTCTGTGTCAGGCCGTGGCGCGCGCGGCCGACGCGGGAATCGTCGTCGTCGTCGCGGCCGGCAACTGGGGCAAGGACGCGGAGGGGCGCACGCTCTACGGCGGGATACTCTCGCCCGCCAACTCGCCGCGCGTCATCACCGTCGGCGCGACCAACACGGCCCAGACCAACGTGCGCTCGGACGACACGGTCGCGACTTACTCGTCGCGCGGGCCGACGCTCGTCGACGGACTCGTCAAGCCTGACCTCGTCGCGCCCGGCAACCGCATCGGCGCGGCCGAGACGGCGGCCAGCTCGCCCTCCGCCAGCAACTCCTACTCACAGTCGGGCGGCGGCGGACTACTCGGCACGCTCATCACCGGCGACACGACGACGAACACGCCGCGCGCGACCGGCACATATCAAATCCTGAGCGGAACTTCGTTCGCCGCCCCGGCCGTCGCGGGGACGGCGGCGCTGATGCTCGAAGCCAACCCGAGTCTGACGCCCTCGATGGTCAAAGCCTTTTTGATGCGGACGGCGCAGCGCATGCCAGTGTACGAGCAGCTGGTGGCCGACGGGCGCATGTCGCCCTTCGAGCGCGTCATCACGGAGGGCGCGGGCGCGCTCAACACGAGCGCCGCGCTTGTCTTGGCGAAGGCCGTCCGCAAGGACGCGAACCGCGCCGAGTTGGGCGAAGACCTGCTCACCGCGCGCGGTAAAACCTACTCGTCGCTCGGACTCGACGCGCCCATCGCGGGCGAGGAGATGCCGCTCAACAACGGCGTCGTCTGGGTCGAGGGCGTCGCCTTCAACGACCGCATGACGCTCACCGCGGGCTACAAGTTGCCGGACGGCGCGGTCGTCGAGCGCGGCTTCGTCATCGTCGACGGGCGCGTCTTGCCCGACGGCAGTTATCTCTTCTCGAACGGCTATCTGCTTGGAAGCGGCTACCTCTTGGGCAGCGGCACGGTCTTGAGCGGCGGGTATCTTTTGGGGAGCGGCTACCTTCTCGGGAGCGGCTATCTTTTAGGGAGCGGCTACCTCTTGGGCAGCGAGTTCGTCCACGCCGACGGCGTGACGACTTCGGGCGCGCGCGCGTCTTGGACTTACGCGAGCGAGGCGACGTGGGGGTCGAACCTCCTCGACCCGACCTCGATGCGGATGAGCGAAGAGCAGGTGATGGTTCAGGGCGAGATGGCTTTGCCCACTTCCGCGCGCAGGCTCGCGCGCACAAGCCCACTTTATCCTCGCCGTTGACCGAATCGAGGAGTGAGAAGAAAGAGAGCGTGAAGGCCGTCGTCTTCCAGACGGCGGTGACGGCGGCCGGTTGCTCTTTGTGGGCGGCCTCGGCGGCGAGCGTCGCCGCGCGCCACGCGCCGCCGGAGCAGTTGACGCTCGCCGCGCTCGTCCCGCTCGTGCTCGCCGCGAGCGCCTTCCCCGTCACCTTCCCCGCGCCCAGTAAAATCGCCGGACACAAGATAAGCTTTACTCTGACTGACGCGCTCGTGCTGCTCGTCGCCTGCCGCTACGGCGTCCTGCCGGCCGTCCTGCTCGCCGGACTCGACGGACTCCTCGGCTCGCGCCGTGCCGTCAAGCGACTGTCGAGCAATCTGTTTTCGTCCAGCATGATGTCGCTCGCTGTAGGGGCGGGCGGCCTCACGCTCGGGGCGGTGCTGCGCTTCGGCTTCGGAGAGGCGGCGACCGGCCCCGAGCATTCCTTCATCGCCGTCGCGGTGGCGACGCTCGTGGCGAGCGTCGCGCTGCTCGTCACCAACGTCGGGCTGCTCTCTGCGCTCTTCGCACTGCGCGCGGGCGAGCCGGTCGCGGCGACGTGGCGGCGCAACCTCGTGTGGGCCGTGCCGATGTTCATCCCGACGGCGACGGCCGCGTCGTTGATGTACGTCGCGCTCCGACAGGGCGCGCTCGTCGTCTTCGTCATCGGCGCACCCGTCTTGTTCGCCATCTACTTCTTCCACCGCATGTACCGCGACAGCGTCGAGGAGCGCATACGTCTGGTCGAGGAGGCGAACCGCGAGCGGCTCGGCGCGGTCGAAGGCGCGCACCGCCAGACCATCGAGGCGCTCGCCGTCGCCATCAACGCCAAGGACGAGGTGACGCACGAGCACGTCCTGCGCGTGCAGATTTACGCGGCCGGAGTGGCCCGCCTGCTCGGCTGCACGGACTCGGAAGTCGAAGCTCTGAAGGCGGGCGCGCTCTTGCACGACATCGGCAAGATTGCCGTCCCCGACTACATCCTCAACAAGCCCGGCAAGCTGACGGCCACGGAGTTCGCGCGCATGAAGCTGCACACCGTGGCGGGCGCGCAGATTCTCGGCCGCGTCGAGTTCCCTTACCCGGTCGTTCCGGTCGTCCGCTCGCACCACGAGCGTTGGGACGGGCGCGGCTATCCGGACGGTCTGCGCGGCGAGGAGATTCCGCTCACGGCGCGGATACTCTCGGTCGTCGATTGCTTCGACGCCGTGCGCGAAGACCGCCAGTACCGTCGCGGCATGACGCGCGACGAGGCGATAAACTTTCTGATGGAGGGGAGCGGCACGCAGTACGACCCGCGCGTCGTCGGCACGTTCATCACGCACCTGCCCGAGTTCGAGGCCGAGATTGCGGCGCGACGCGGCGCGCCCGTCCCGACCTACGGCATCGAGCCGCTCGAACAACTCTCGGAGGCCGCGCTCGGCGTCGCCCCGGCGGCCGGACTCGCCGAAGAGACGACACAAGCGGACGCCGGCGCGACCGACGGCGGACTCACACGCGAGGAGCGCGCCGCGCTCGACTCGCTGGCGCTCGTGCTCGACGCATGCGACACGGAAGAGGCTTTGATGGACGCTCTCATGAGCCGACTCGGCGCGTTAGTGCCGTTCGACACCTGCGCGCTCGCGCGCGTCGTGCCGGGGACGGGCGAGAGCCGCGTCGTGCGCGCGTCGGGGCGCGGTGCCGCGTCGCTTCTGGGCCGCACCGTCACGCCCGGCGAAGGCGTCACGGGCTGGTCGCTCGCCAACCGCAAGCCGTTCTCGAACACAGACCCCCGCCTCGATTTACCGGCCGCGCACGCCTCGGACTTCGAGGGTTTGCGCACGCTCGCCGTCGCGCCCGTCGAGCGCGCGGGCGAACTCTTCGGCGCGCTCACGCTCTACTCCACGCTCTCGGCCTACACCGAAACGCACCAGCGTCTACTCGGCGACGTGTCGGCGGTCTTCGCCGCCGCGCTCGCGCGCCCGCACGCCCCAACCGTCGAAGCGGTCGAGGCGGCCGTCGAATCAACGCTCACACACTAAGGCGCGCCGCGCCCCAAGCGACTTTCGAGTTCGCGCACTCCGATGGTGACGCATCGCGGCACGCGCTTCGGCGTTGACGCGACGCCGCGCGCGACTGTATAAGCGAGCGTGTCTGAACGCGCGGCCTCGCCGCTTCGTTTTGAGCTTTCGCGGATTGAGATTTCGCTAAAGAGGAAGACCCCTACAGATGAAAAAGATTCTCGCGCTCGCACTCGTGTTGATGGCGTCGTCGCCGACCTTCGCGTTTCAAGACCCGCCCGTTTGGGAGAAGTTCACTTCCGACAAAGGCCGCTTCTCCGTCCTCTTGCCGGGCAAGCCCAAAGAGGAGACGAAAACCGCCGACAGCCCCCACGGCCCTTACACGACCACCATTTTTCTGCTCAGCGCGCCCGGCGCAATCTACATCGCCGGTTGGGTTGACTACGACCCCAACTTCAAGTTCGGCGTGCAGGCCGAGTTGGAGGCCAACCGCGACAACTTCGTCAAAGCGATGAAGGCGACCGTTCTCCAAACCAGACAAATCGAGTACGGGACGCACCCCGGCATCGAGTTCACCGCCGAGAGCGAGGCCCACTTCGTCAGCTCGCGCGTCTACGTCGTCGGACGCCGCCCCTACCAACTCATTGCCGTCGTCCCCAAGAGCGATCGGGACTCGCCCGACATCGACAGGTTTCTCACGTCCTTCGCCGTCACGCCGTAGAGCCGAAACTGTCGCGCGCGCGCGGGCGTTCTAGCCTTCGCTTCTACTTCTCTTCGACGCGCGCGCGCGCCCTGATTTCTCGCGGCGCGGCCGCGTCGTCCGCGACGACGACCGGGCCGCGCCAGACAATCGTCTTCAAGCGACACGTCCCCGTGTTGTCCTCGCGGCAATAGAAGAGCGTCAACTGCGCGCGCAGCTCGGCCTCGCCCGCCGCGAGCGCGCGCAAAGGCACGCGCACAGGAAGCCGCAACTCACTCGAACTCTTCACGTACTCGCGCGACGCCGCGACTCCGGCCGACGACGACGACGCGCCGCCGCTCGTCGCCTCGCTTCCGACGGCTCGTGACGCCGCCGCGTCGCCAGCCGTCGCGAGGTGCTCGACGCCGCGCTCGACCGTCACCCTCACACGTTGCGGCGCGTCAGGGTTCAGGTGATAGCCCTCGGGCAGCGCGACCTCCAACACCAGCTCCGCGTCGCGCCCCGCGCCCACGCGCTGCGGCCCGAGCGCGCGCTCCTCCGCGTTCGGCGCGAACTCCGCGTCGCCTCCCGACGCCGCGACGCCCGCCTGTTCGGGCGCGCGTAAACCCTCAATCCTGAGCGTCGAAACTTGGCGCGTGCGCAAATCCAAAACGCGCACGGCGTGGTTGTTCGTGTCCGCGACGTAGACGCGCCCGCCCGCGACGCTCAAACCGCCCGGCTCGTAGAAAGAACTCTCCACGCCGTCCGCCTGACCGGGCCGCCCCGTCCCCGCGACGGTCTTGACCTCGCGCGTCGCGGGGTCGAGCCGTTTGATTTTGTGATTGTAGGTGTCGGCGATGAGCACCGCGCCTTCGTGATGGACGACGCCGAGCGGGTGTTGCAGACGCACCTCGTCGCCGCGCCCCTCCCGGTCGCCGAACTCGAAGAGGTCACCGCCCACGAGCGTCAACACTTCATCATCGCCCGGAGTCATCGCCGCGCTCTTCGATTGATTATTCGATTGACTATTCGTTTCGCTAGACGCTGCGTCACTCGTCGATGACGAAGACGCGCGTGGCAACCCGATGGCGCGGATGATGTTCGACTCGCTGTCGGCGACAAAGAGCGTGCGTCCGTCCGACGCCAGCCCCGAAGGCTGCGCGAACGCCGCCTCATCGCGCGGCCCGTCAAGCCGCGCCTCGCGCCCCGAACCCGCGAAGACGGAGACTCGCTGCGTCTCCAAATCGAGTTTCCAGATTTGATGCGGCCCGGCCATCGCCACGTAGAGCGCGCGGCCCGCGACGAGCAAGTCCCAAGGCGAGGCGAGCGAAGTCTCGCGCGCCGGGCCAAATTTTTCTTGCGGCCCGAGCGCCTGACGGCCCGTCCCGGCGACGGTCGTGACGGCGCGCGTCTTCAAATCGACGCGGCGGATGAGGTGGTTCGAGGTGTCGGCGACGTAGAGCGCGTCGCCGTCGAGCGCGAGACCCTGCGGGCGGTCGAAGGTGGCGCGGTCGAACGCGCCGTCCGACGCGCCGCGCGCGCCCGTGCCGATGGTGTCTAAGAGTTTCCCTTCGAGCGTCGTGACGACGACGCGGTTATGGTTCGAGTCGGCGATAAACAAACGCCCGCCGCGCTCGTCGGCCAAGACCTTGCCGGGGAAGGCTAAGGGCAGGTCGGCCGTCTTCGCCCGTTCGAGCGCGAGCTTCAACGGCCGCTCGTCGAGCACGCCCTTCGCGCGCGCCTCGCCGACGAGTTCGGCGATGGCTTCGTCGAGAAGCTCGTAGTGGCCCTCGCCCGAGGCGCGGCCGACGACGTAGCCTTCCGCGTCAATCAACACCTGCGTCGGCCACGCGCGCA